>CALJVA010000177.1 GCA_937975135.1 uncultured Thermoactinomycetaceae bacterium
TCGCGACGACAAGTAATACTATAACATGCTTATTCTTTCTTGTCAACACTTTTTTTATTTATTTTTTCGTGTTGATTTTTCGGTTTCGCAAGCCCTTTTCCTCTTGGCAAGCGACGAAGTTTAATATAACATGCCTTTTAATATTCGTCAAGGGTTTTTTTGATGTTAATGATTTACAATAAATAGCTTAATCAAAATTAAGGTTAAAAGTCCAGGAATCCCTAAAAACCCCGTAATAAATGAGGTGATTGGATTAATGGGAATACGAAATTCTACCCATTCTCCTATGAGATTAAGTAAAAACAGGACAACAGCCCCCATTGATGTATAAAGCACCCCAAACCAGATCCACTTAAGAGGCTTTACCACCGAACGACTAATAACCATAAAAAAAACGACACTGCCGACCGCAATGAGACTCCACCACTGGATATCCATCCCTCTCCCCCCTTTTTACTTGGTACAAGCTTATGTATGCAAAAAGAAGATTAGAACTTGTAAACCCCACTCATCACCACTAATTGAAGCAGCCAAAAATACGAAAACAGAACCTCCTATTCATCGGAAGTTCTGTTTTCTCCTATAGCACTATTGAACTTTAAACGCTATACTTCTTGGCGACCTTCTAATGCTTTGGTTAATGTCACTTCATCTGCATACTCCAAATCTCCGCCGACAGGCAAGCCATGAGCAATACGGGTTATCTTAATCCCAAAGGGTCGAATCAACTTAGACAGGTACATCGCTGTCGCTTCTCCCTCGATATTGGGATTGGTCGCAAGAATTAATTCCTGGACTTCCTCATTTTCCAAACGGCGCAGTAAATCAGGGATGGTTAGTTCATCAGGTCCAATTCCTTCAATCGGTGAGATCGCTCCCCCAAGAACATGATAAAGTCCGTTATACTCTCCTGTACGCTCCATGGCAATTAAATCTCGAGGATCCTGCACCACACAAATAATCGACTGATCCCGCTTTTTATCGCTACATACAAAACACTGCTCACGATCCGTAATATTATTGCAGATCGGACAGGAATGAAGATCTCGCTTTGCATGAACCAAAGCCTTCGCTAGATCGATCACATCATCTTCTTCCATACTTAACACAAAAAACGCCAAGCGCTGGGCCGTCTTGGGTCCAATGCCTGGCAGCCTCATAAATCCTTCAATTAACTTTGATATTGGTTCTGGAACATACACACTCCAACACCTCTGGTCAAAACCATGTTCCCTTTAGAATAAGCCAGGCAAATTCAAACCGCCCGCTAACTTCCCGAGATCGCGCTGCACCAACTCATCCACTTTTTTGAGTGCTTCATTCATTGCCGCCATCACCAAGTCTTGAAGCATCTCCACATCATCAGGATCGACTGCCTCAGGTGAAATATGGACATCTAACACCTCTTTATGACCATTCATGGTCACTTTAACAACTCCGCCTCCAGCTGTTCCTTCTACTTGCTTATTTGCCAACTCTTCTTGCGCTTTGGCCATTTGAGCTTGCATCTTCTTCATTTGTTTCATCATTTGATTCATATTTTTCATTTAAAGTCCTCCCTATCATATCTTAATCAACCACATCAATCAGATCGGATCCAAAAAACTGGACCGCCTCTTTCACAATATCTACTTCTTGCTTTTGTGGCAACTCAAATCCTGAGTTGGGACTTCCTCTTTTCTGCATCCCTTCCCAATCTGCACGCATTAATGTAAAAAGTGATTTAGGCGAACCGAAAACTTCACCCATCACTTGTTCAATCAAGGATTTATTCGCTTCCTTTTCCGTCGTTTCCCGGTGAATGGTGTTTCTAAAAGCGAGTACTACTGCCTGCTCCGTGGCTGCCACCGGTTCACCATCGACAAGCCATGCATGTACAGTAATCTTCTGCTCTTTTACACGGTTCAAAACTTCCGGCCAGCCACGTTTTACTTTTTGGAGTTGTTCTGGCGTTGCTGCTTTTAACAATTCACCAATCTGGCCAGGAATCACTACTTTTTTTCTTTCCGAAGTAGGAGATGAAGAGACTTGTTTTGCACCCATGGAAGTAGCTGCACCAGCCGTAGAAGTTAACGCATCCAGCTTACTGGCCAATTCTGCTACTTTCCGCTCCAAACCTTGCAGCCGCTCCTGCAATTTATGGACAACAGCGGAGGATTCCTCCCCCTCATTTATATGAGAGCCTTGAGCTATTTGTACAATCGCCAATTCTAATAAAATGCGGGGGTGCGCAGCCCACTTCATCTGCTGCTGGTATTCGAGCAGGCCATCCATAATCATCACTAACTGCTCTCTGCTTACCTGATCGGAAAGGCGCATTAGAGTCTCTCTTCCCGCCAACCGCTCTTTTACTTCCTCCAATTCAGGAGCAGTCAATAATAGAAGTACGTCCCGAGCAGCATGGATTAATTCATGGATCAATCGCTCCGGCTCCAAACCGTCGGTGACCAGGCTTTCTATATAATCCAAAGCTGTTGCTGCATCTCCTTCAACCAAGGCTGCCAAGATCTCCGACAACTTCTCTTCTCCTAATGAACCAGTTACAGTGTGGACATCAGAAATATCCACTCGATCCCCTGCAAAGGCTAATACCTGATCCAACAAACTAAGTGCATCCCGCATGCCTCCGTCTGCCAATCGAGCAATAGCCCCCAAGGCCTCCTCGGTAACTTCAATCTCCATTGAATCTGTAATATGACGTAAACGAGCGATAATCTTTCCAAAGGGTACACGACGAAAGGAAAATCGCTGACAACGGGATAGAATCGTCGGTGGCAATTTATATGGCTCTGTTGTTGCCAAAATAAAAAGTACGTGCTGTGGGGGTTCCTCCAATGTTTTTAACAGGGCATTAAAGGCTTCTGTCGTCAACATGTGCACTTCATCAATAATATACACTTTCCGTCTTACTTCGGTAGGTGCATACTTTACCTTATCTCGCAAATCACGAATCTCGTCCACTCCTCGATTGGATGCCGCATCGATCTCCACTACATCCATCAAGGAGCCATCCACAACCCCACGACACGCCTCACATTGGTTACAGGGTTCTGCAGTCGGTCCTTCTATGCAATTAACTGCCTTCGCCATAATCTTGGCGGCACTGGTCTTACCTGTTCCTCTCGGTCCACTAAAAAGATAAGCATGGGCAAGCTGCCCACTTTGTAATGCATTCATTAAAGTCTGAGTCACATGCTCCTGACCTACTAGGTCAGCGAAAGTTTGTGGCCGCCAAACCCGATACAAAGCACGATAAGACACGAACGCCACCCCAAACTTTTTTACCTTTCATCTTCCATTCCCTTTAGAATACCATAATTTAAGTATATCGAGAAGAAAAGTTGACCGCTAAAAGCGCTGTGATTAAGTCTCTCTAGGTATAAAGTGGAAAAGGGATTTATGGGTAAATTAAAATAGCGGGTGATACCTCTACCCGCAAATATCACTTTTAATGGGTAAATATATCGTAAAGGTAGTACCAAGACTATCAGACATAACCCGAATACTTCCTCCTATCTCCTGAACCAACCGCTGACAAACAGCAAGTCCCAATCCCGTTCCAGATTCTTTGGTTGTAAAAAAGGGATCGAAAATTTGCGCAATAACAGTAGGAGGAATCCCTGGCCCCTCATCACAAATATCTACAATCAAAGTCTGGTTTTCTGAATCACTTCGCACCTTAATTTTTAGGTTACCCCCATCTCTCATCGCTTCAATTGCATTCTTACATATATTCAAAAAAATCTGCTTTAATATCTTTTCATCTGCCATTATATATGGTAATAAGGTAACTCCCATTTCATATTCTACTTCTATATTATGTAAGATAGCTTCCCCTTTTATAATTGGTAATATTTCCGAAAAAACATCCTTTACTTGAATAGGAACCATCTTTTTCGAGCGTGGCTTGCTTAAAGACAAAAATTCACTTACAAGGCTGTTTATTCGATCAATTTCTCGCAACATAATCTCTGTATAACCATATTCCTTAGAACGTTCTTTTTCCTTTAAAGTATGTTCCATTACCTGGAGAAAACCACGGATTGAAGTAAGAGGATTCCGGATCTCATGGGCTGTACCTGCGGCGATCTGACCAATCGTAGCTAAGCGATCGTTTTCTTCAATGCTTTCTTCCAATGACCGAAGATGGGTAATATCCCGAAGTGCAAAATACCTTCCCGCGACTTGGCCCTTTTGGTCACAAAGATATCCTGATGAGATACTTAACTCACTCTTTTTTTCACCAAGAGGGCTGACTAAGGTCTGTACACCACCCGCATGCAGTAAAGTTTCAAAAAGCTCCCAATGTCCCAACTGATCATTTGAAAACAATAGCCCAATCGGTTGATAAATAATCTCCTCTTTCTCCACATTAAATAGTTGACATGCCATATTATTGATCCCCATCACTCTACCATCGTTGTCAACCAAAAGAAGTCCTAAAGGAAGAGAATTGAACATATCATTGGACACCTGCGCCAAGAAGTGATCTTCCCTGGTCTTGTGAGGATAAATGGAAAGAAGGTGTACCCATCGATCGCCGTCTCGACCCGATAAAACTTGGATAGTACATAGGTAGCGATAACCTGATTGGGAAATTAGCTCTCCTTCAATCGTCCAACATCCCGGTTCCCTATTATCTAAAGGATCTGAAGCAAGGGTTTCCCGGGATAAATGGAGAAACTGGCTGTACATCTGACCAACAATCTCTTGACGACTATACTGGATCATCTCCATCAGCTGCTGATTGGCTTCCTCAACAGATCCGTCTTCGTGTACAATCAGCACCGGCTGTGTCATGCGATTCAACCATGAGGTTAGATGCTTCAGCTCAATATCGAGGTGAAACGCAATCGCCAACTCGTCACCCCCTCTCAAAAATAGACCACCGTGGCCCGGATGTCAGTTTTACCGGGTCGCGAAAGAATACCCGCTTCACCCCCTCTGTTCCCTTAAAGAATTTCAAATACTCTTTTACAAACTAAGATCCGGGCCAGTTGTTTGAAGGGAAGGGATTTTGCCGTGCAACAATTCCTAGAGACCTGTCTCAATTTTCCTTTATTATATCTTTAGCTTTTATTCTCCTTATAACCTTAAAATCCCTTCCCTCAGGCGCGATGTATTCAAGCAATAAGCAATAAAAATAAGAGTGGGACTCCCCATTGGCGTTTAAGGGGGAATCCCACTCTTATTATTTATGTACACCGTGCACCTACCGTCGATCTCTTTTACCCAGGCGGGCACTGCATCCGCCGCTCAAACCGGGTGACCCTACGGCACACGGGAGGTCTTCCTTAGTGCTGCTTCCGTCAGGACCTGACACGGTTCAGAAGTTCCCGTTGCGCAGGACCCGATCGTCAACACTTTGGATACAGACCAGACCCCACATAAAAGAGACCTTGGGTAGGAATTCGATCCCGCATTAAGGAGGATTTCGGGTACAGGGCACCACCAACTCCCCATCTAGCACGGTCTTTTTATGATATCATACTCTACTTGATCTGACAATGAGAAAATCGATTTCCTTCGTTCCTTTTATAACCAACAGAAAAACGATGGCAAAGTTTATCACTGCAAGTCATTGGAGAATAATATCCAAAGCATGTGATATACTCCCACCACCTACGCTCCAGTGACATACAAAAAGAAGCCACTTATTTGAATGGCGTCTTTGTTAATACTTAAATCAATAAGGAGATCTGGCTTTCCTCCTTTTATCCCCACTCTCTTCTAATAAATATCCTCCATCCTAAAACTAGATAGAGTAATGTTGTAAAAGCAACGATGAACCAAAAAGAGATGGGATCAAAGGGATGTGCCACTCCAGCTTTTGGACTCATTGCGAAGAAAGGCAAAGAAAATGGAAACCAGGCTGCTATATAATAGACCATTCCCGTCACAATCAGGTTGGGCAACACCAAAGAAATATTTAATACAAGGGATTTCCCAAATCCTTTTACCTTTTGAGATATCCAAAGCTGTAGGGCACACAAGGGGAAAATGGAGAGCCATCCCAAAAAGGCATATGACGTAAGTTGCCCCCACGCAATCCTTCCTGGAGGCTGAATAATCCAACCCGTAATTATATAGGCAAAGAAAAATGCGATTTGAACCAAAGCCATTAGTGTCATCAACATTCCAAACTTAGCCAAGTACAAATGGCTTTTGGAAATCGGAAGGCTGAGCAACTGTTTCCAAACATTGTTTTTATGCTCATAGTAACAAATCAATGAAGCAAAGATTCCTGCATATAAGGGGTAAAAAAATAGAGTATGGAAAGATTGGGATTGGTTATAAAGTTGGTACCAACTGGGGGAAAAGATCTCTTTGAAGCTCTCCATGTACATTGCACCAAGTCCGGAATTAATAACTGTGTCTAATGCAATCAAGAGAAAGATAACAGACCATTGCACCTTGGCAAACTCTAACTTGTATAGCTGTAACAATTGAATTCCCCCTTGTCTATTTCCAATCGAACCGCTGGAACCACCAAGCTGTGATTAGCAACAGCAGAATGGTCATTCCAATACTTACCTGTAACCAAAAAAGATGATCGGGTAAATAAGGACTTACAAGACCTGTATAGGACCAAGGTAGTAGGTACAGCCATTTCATTGAAAATAAGGGCAAGAAACGGCTAGCAATCGCACCTAATATCCCGCAGGCAATCGGGATTGCTTGATTTTCCAAACGAATCGACAAAAAAAACTGGATGATCAAGACCGGCATATAAGCTAGGATGCTGTAAAAAATCTGTTTTATCAGAAAAGATAGGGGCAATGGTAAGGAAGTAAGCAAAGTCCAGATCAGGATAATCCCAAGACAAATGACCATCCCTTGAATCAGCATCAAAATCAGTAGCCAAATAAACTTGGCAAAATAAATTTGTACCCGAGGGAAGGGAAGTGTGAGGATTTGTTTCCATCCTTGGGACTCATGTTCTGTCCCTACGGTGATGCTAGTAAGAATTGTCCCTGTTAGGAAAATTGAAAATGGAAGAAGCATGTACAATACGTTGAATAGAATATAAACATCATCTGAATCTCTATGAAAGTGGTAATACCATTGCGCTACTGTAATGGCTAAAAGCAGCATCCCTGAGATCACCGGCAGGAAAATGCTAATCACTTTCAGCTTTCTGCCTTCTGCTATTAAAAGACGAAGGTTCATAAGCTATTCCCCATCCCTGTCCATTTGATGAAGATTTCTTCCAATGATTTTTTCTTCTCTTGCACACTGAGAATAGAGAAAGGTTGTAGATCTTGAAACAACCGGGCTCTCTCTTTGGAACTTGTGACGGGAATGGATAAGCTTCTGTTTTCTATGTCCACCCTCCACCCTTTACCCAGCAGAGTCTGATATGCTTCTTCAGGATGTTCCAATTCCACATACATGACAGGCGATCGATGTTGTTGAAGAATATCCATCTGATCCTGGAAAATCAGTTGCCCGTGATGAATAATCCCCACATGAGTGGCGATTTGCTCTACCTCACTTAATAAATGACTGGAAATTAAAACTGTGGAATCGTAAAGGGTTGGCAGTTCCTTTATCAGATTTCGAATTTCCTGAATACCCGCTGGATCCAGTCCATTGGTTGGTTCATCCAAGATTAAGAGTTTTGGCTTATGAATAAGAGCCATCGCAATTCCCAAACGCTGCTTCATTCCTAATGAGTACTCTTTCACTGGACGGTCAGCATGTTTACTTAACCGGACAAGATCCAAAATCTCCAGCACTGACTTTGAAGAAAGACCGAGCAAGTCAGAAAAGATTTTAAGGTTCTTGTAACCTGATAGATGTCCATAATAAGAGGGAGATTCCACCAAAGACCCTGTATGGCGAAGGATCGCCCTCCGCTCCTCTGGCATCATTTTACCGAAAATTTTAATTTCCCCCGCTGTAGGTCGTAGCAGACCAAGTAACATTTTTAATGTGGTTGTTTTCCCTGCTCCATTTGGACCGAGAAACCCGTAGATCGAGCCAAGGGGAACCTCCAAATCCACCCTGTTTACAGAAGTCTTATCTCCAAACCTCCGAGTGAGATTTTTCGTTTGTACGATGAAAGACATAAACGATCATCCCTTCAATCCTGGTTAAAGGGAAGCTTAACAAAGAAAAGTAAAGGAAAAATAAATGAAAGTAACAACAAGGTAAAAGGTTGTTAAAGATCAGAGGTTGGGAGCAAAATACGGATTGTCGTCCCCTGTCCTTCTTCACTTTCTATTTCTAACTTTCCTTGCTGAGCTGCGATCAGTTGTTTGGCAATCATTAGTCCTAATCCATTCCTCTTTGGTGAAGGCTGATTGTTGGGGATTCCCGCTGGAGCATCAGAGAGGGCTTTTAAGACTTCCTGATTGATTCCTACACCATTATCTTTTAACTGAATGCAGACATGGTCCTTCTTCTGAACAACAGATACATCAATTGAAGTTCCGGCAGGGTTATGAATTACCGCATTGATCAGGAGGTTTTGTAACGATCGATGTAGAAAGCGGGGATCAATAAGGAGAAAAAAACGGTTCGGTTTTGAGGAAAATGATAAGTGCATCCCCTCAGCCAAAGGACTATTGGCTAAGTCCAAGACAATCTTTCTCACAAAATCGGGTAGAGAGATCCTCTCCTTTTCCAAGGGCAACGTTTGCTGATCCGCTGAGACAAAAAGACTAAGTTCTTTCATCCACTCTTCAACTTCCTCTATTTTCGCTTCTATTTGGCGACTAAATTGTTTTACCTCAGTTTCACTCCATCGGTAAGAAGACATCATCGATGCGTATCCCTTGATATAAGCGAGGGGTGTCTTCAGGTCATGGGAGATTCCGGTAATCCAATGCTGCCTTTGCTTTTCGAACTGTTTCCTTTCCTTTTCACTAGCCTGGAGGCGCTCTGTTAAGCGCTCCATATGATGAAACAAATCTTTAAAGAAGTATAAACCAAAACGGAACTTCCAACGAGAAGAAGGTTCTTTATATACACCATGGGAAAGTTGAATTAACCATCGGATAATATGTAACAAGGGAAAACTAATATAGCCGATCGCTAGGGCAATGTTGAATAGGAGAAGGAGAATGATAATGAGCAGATGAGCCACCTCATACTCAATAAACTCCAAGAAGGGAAGGTACTTTTTTAGAAAAATAAAGAGAATCATCGCAGCAAGATGAAGGGTTACAGAGAAGAGTAGCAAACCAACTAAAAACAGAAAAATGCGCCCAATGGTACGGAGGTGATACTTCATTTTCCTTCCTCCTGATGCGACGGAACAAACTTATACCCCAGACCTCGAATATTGATAAGAAAACGAGGTTGTTTTGGATTGACTTCAATTTTCTTGCGCAGCCGGGAAATAAACATGACAACGGTTTTTTCCTCTCCAAGGGATTCCTGTTCCCATACCTTTTCATAAAGATCGGAAACACTGAAAATACGATTTGGATGATTGCAAAAGAAAAGCAGGAGTTTAAACTCCAAGGCGGAACAAGCTACTGGCTTCCCCTCTACTTTCAATTCTCCCGCAGAAGGAATTACTTGAAAGCGTCCATAATCAAGGACTTCTGATTGTTTTTGGTCAAATTGCTCCTCATAATACCGTTGCCGTCGCAAAAGCGCCTTAATGCGAGCAACCAATTCTAGGGAGTGAAAAGGTTTAGTAACATAATCATCTCCCCCATAGCCAAACCCTACCAGTTTATCAATATCCGAGGTCCGGGCTGTCAAAAATAGAATCGGTACGGTCGATCTCTTTCGGATTTCTTGACAAAGCTCGAAGCCTGTAGTATCAGGTAACATGACATCCAGTACGATCAGGTCATATAGGTTCTTTTCGATTAAGCTTCGTGCTTGACTGCCTGTGAATGCACAATCAATATGGGTATACCCTTCCCTTTCTAAGAGTAGCCGAATCATCTCCAACAATTCCTTCTCATCATCAACCAATAATATGCGAGGCTTCATTCATATCCGCTCCTTCTCCGCTACTCTACAAACTTTCGTTTTACCAACATACTTATTAAAATATAACAATACAAGCTCATAAAAAAAAGAAGCTGCCTTTGGCAGCTTCTTTTTAACCCTATACTTTTCTGGCGGAGAGGGTGGGATTCGAACCCACGGCACGGGAAGTCCCGTGCAACGGTTTTCGAGACCGCCTCCTTCAACCACTCGGACACCTCTCCAACTATGTCTAGACAACTACCTATATTACAGGAGAAGTGAAAAAAAGTCAAGGAGAAGTGCCCATCAACGACGACGTAGTTGCCGAAAAAACTGGGTAAGAATCGAAGCACACTCAGCCTGTAAAATCCCTGACTCGAGGATTGGACGGTGATTAAATCGAGGTTCATCCAACAGATTCATCAATGTTCCGGCACAACCCGCCTTTGGATCCCCTGTGCCATATACCACCCGCTCCAAACGAGACTGTACAATGGCTCCAGCGCACATAGCACATGGCTCCAAAGTGACATAAAGTGTACAACCCAGCAGCCGCCAACCTTGAAGCTGCTGAGCAGCATCACGAATGGCGATCATTTCAGCATGGGCAGTGGGATCTTTACGTGTCTCCCGTAAGTTATGTCCACGACTAATTACTTCTCCATCCCGCACAATCACCGCCCCAATTGGAACCTCTCCAATGGCCATAGCCTTTTTTGCCTCTTCAAGGGCAAGCCTCATTGCTTCTTCGTCACTTAATTTTTTCATCACTGTTTTCCCACACTTTCTACTCCATTAACCATGAAAAACCTTTAGGTTTCTGCTGCTCCACAGTCTGTACACCGGCCATAGATTTCAAACTTGTGCCCAGTAATTTCAAAGTCCTCTGGCTCACCTAATATTGCATTCATTGGACAAATATTAATCCGCCGCGTCCGTCCGCAATCAGTGCATATCAGATGGTGATGGTGCTCATCCTCTCCACAATGTAAGCGGTAACGACGTTCCCCGGTCCATTCGGTACCTTCTAAAATCTTAAGTTCTTCAAACAAGGACAAGTTTCGGTATACAGTATCCAGACTAATCCCTGGATATCTTTCTTTCATATGATCCATAATCTCTCTCGCACTTAAATACCGATTTTTTTGGGCCATAATCTCAATCAGGGCTTCTCTTTTCCCTGTATACTTGTATCCATGCTTTTTTAACAGGTTGAGTGCCTTTTCAGGGTTCATGCTAATCCTCCTATCCCTATATTATCCTTGTTGTAGGTTTCTGTTTGAACCACATTTTTCGAAGATAACGAACGCCATTGACAACCAGTAAAATGAGCACAGAAACCAGAACGATCGTTCCTCCAGAAGCCCAATTGAGATGGTAAGCGGCCACAAATCCACAAAGCACAGCAATTTGGGCAAAAAGAATTGATAACCAAATTGCCTGTTTAAAACTACGAGCTATCTGTAAACTAGCAGCTACAGGAAGAGTGATCAAGCCTGATACCAGCAAAATACCAACAACACGAATAGATGCTGTAATTACCAAAGCCACTAGAACAATAAACAGTAAATGGAGCCAACGCCGGGGTATCCCCGTTAGAACCGCATTCTCTTCATCAAAAGAAAGAGAAAAAAACTCTTTATAAAACAAATATACAACTATGACCACAAGCACTCCAACACCAATGATCCAACCAAGTTCTTCACTACTTACAGTAAGGATATTCCCAAACAAATAACTGGCAACATCCACATTAAAACCATCTGCAGCACTAATCAAGACAACTCCCAAACCAATCCCACTCGCTAAGATAATAGGAATGGCGAGCTCCTGATAAGTTTGATATATTTTGCGCACACGTTCCACAAATAGAGAGCCAATCACAGCAAAGGTCATACCGACGGATAAAGGATTTATTCCCGAAAAAAATGAAAATTCCTTCTGTAACAACAGTCCTGCTGCCACCCCCGATAGGGTAACATGGGACAAGGCATCTGCAATCATAGAGAGGCGTCGAACAACCAAAAAAACACCGATCAAAGGAGAAATAAAACCGATAATTATTCCCGCTATCAGAGCACGCTGCATAAAAGGATACTGTAAAATCTCAGTCATTGGGACGGAGTGAAACTCCTTTCCTCCTTTCCCCTAGCCCTTAACCACCTGTTGTTATGATCCATTTCCGGCAAATAATACCCGTAAACTTGGGATAAAATCTCTCGGTGATTTTCTAAGAATTGATGGGATTCGCCATCAAAGAAAAGCTTTCGGTTTAAGCAAGCAACTCGATCGAGGTAGGATATTACATGCTCTAGCTCATGGGTAACCAGAAACATCGTAAGTCCCATCTCTCGATGCAATCGATCCAATAAGCGATAAAATCGAGCTGCTCCTTCAGCATCAATTCCTACTGTCGGCTCATCGAGAATTAGAAGTTTTGGCTCTCCTACCAAGGCCCGGGCAATCAATGCTCGCTGTTGCTGCCCACCGGATAACTGTCCAATACTTCGCTGAGCATGGGCAGTGAGACCAACTAACTCAATCACTTCATTCACACGGACCCATTCTTTTTTTCCCATGCGGCGAAACAAGCCCATTTTTCCGAAAAGACCCGTAGCGACAATCTCAGCTACTGTAGCTGGAAAGCCATGATTAAAATGATTCGCTTTTTGGGATACATATCCAATTTCCAAGTTTCCTGAGAACTTCTTTAAAGGCTGCCCCAAATAATATACTTCACCCTCGTCCGGTTGCAATAAACCAAGCATACACTTAACCAAGGTTGATTTTCCTGATCCATTCGGCCCAATAAGACCAAGAAATTCCCCTTGCCTCAAAGATAAGTGAATCCCATCCAACACTTTTTGCCGCTCATAGGCAAAGCTGACATTATGCAATTCGATCACACTTTTGCTCATCTAATTCTGCCCACAAGGATGAGATCCCCCGGGCAATCCTCCCCACTTTATTTATGATGAAAATCAGAGCCAATCTGATATAAGATCCTTCATGTACATTTTAGTCCTGAGATTTTTCACCTCTTTTCAAGGATAAATCACAGTACTCCAAATAGCTATTACTTGTTTATCTCAAATAAAATTTATCGCATTTTAAGTTTATTATACGTTAAGCCTTTTCCGGTGTAAATCGTAAAGATTACGATCTAAAGTCGTGAAAGGGTACTTTGTCATAAGTGTAAGAATACAAAAAGACCGTCTTCTTTCGGATAATCGTATCGATGCACCGAAGGAAGACGGTCTACATTCCGGTGAAAAAACCAGTCGAAACCAGTTATGTCACGATCCCTTTTGGCGCGCCCGGAAGGAATCGAACCTCCGACACGCGGTTTAGGAAACCGCTGCTCTATCCCCTGAGCTACGGGCGCACGAAACAACACTTTTTATCTTATCATGTATTTAACCGCTTCCGCAATACCCACTGAATCACTCTATCCCTATATTACTTCCTTTTTTCTTTCTTTTTCTGCCAGACTTTTTGCCACTTACTCCATGTCACCGGCAGTTCCAACAGCATTTTCATTAAAGAGAGCATGGCCACCATAATATGAAGCCATCTTTCCACTGCCATCTCCACCTTCACTTTTTATTCTTACCTTTATTATAGAACATATGTTCGTATTTTAGAAGCGCTTCGGCAAAAATACTCATTTTTTTTGTAAAAAAAATAAGCCCTGTTTTTCTGGGCTCCTCAAGCTAGTATATTCTTACGCGATACTCCCGCAACCACTGATCCAATTGGACAAAGTAAGCGAGAAGCTGGGGTACATTTAATAACTGGCTAAACCAAGGTAAGTCTACCTTAGACAAATCTTGGGATATCCACCGACGAAGAGCTTCATCATTGAGAAGAGGGAAAAGAGGGGAATTCCTGTCATTGACCACTTCCAAAGCCTGTTCGCGAACTAAGGCCAAGTAAGTAGGATGGTGAGTTTTAGGATAAGGACTTTTTCTCCGGGTTAGTACGTCTTCTGGTAACCATTTGGTCAGTGCTTTGCGTAGTAAACCTTTTTCTTGCCCATCGATTGATTTCATGGACCAAGGAATGTTCCATACATATTCTACTAAACGGTAGTCGCAGAAAGGCAGATGAACTTCCACACCGGCAGCGGAACTCATACGATCTAATCGGTCAAGGAGAGTAGGCATCCATCGGGTAAGGTTTAGATAAAACAACTCCCTTAACCGTTTATCAATCCCTTCCTCACCAGAAAGTAAGGGAACTTCAGATAAAGCCTCTTGATAACGACAGTTTACATAAACCTCCGGCTCCATATAGGTGATGATCTCTGGAGAGAAAAATTGCATTCGCTCAGTTACCATCCGTGACCAGGGAAAAGTATTGGCGTGGATCATCTCTGGACGATGAAACCAGGGATAACCACCAAAAATTTCGTCTGCTCCTTCTCCCGATAATACGACATTTATCCCTGCTTCACGGATACTTTTACAAAAAAGATAAAGGGAGCTATCAATATCAACCATACCCGGCAAGTCACGGGCATAAAGAGCAGGAGTAAGCGCTTCTACCAGGTCAGAAACTTTCAATGTGACCCAATGATGCTTTGTGTTGAGGGCATCGGATACCCTACGTACCCATGGTTCATCTGTGTTGGGCTGAAGGTAAGTTGATTTAAAGTAACGCTCATTCTCCTCATAATCAACAGAAAAACTCTGCAGAGGTTCCCTTGCCTGTTCATGAAATTGTCTCGCCACAATAGAGGTAATCCCACTGGAATCAAGTCCGCCTGATAACATGGTTCCTACTTGTTCTTTTCCGCTGATTTGTCCCTTCACAGCTTGATAAAGAAGCTCCTCCACTTTGGCAATGGTCTCTTTCTTCCCATCCATGTGTGGTTGGCTATTGAGTCGCCAGTAGGCACCTACTTTGATTCCTTGGGCGGTAACCAACATCCAATGACCGGGTAAAATTTCTTTTACGTCGCGAAATACCCCTTCACCGGGAGTTCGTGACGGACCTAGAGCCAAAACTTCTGCCAAGCTATTTCCATCTAGTACTGGTTCCACTTTGGGATGGACCAATAGGGCCTTTAGTTCCGAGCCAAATAGGAAAGTGCTTCCTCGTTGAGCATAGAAAAGAGGTTTCATACCAAATCGGTCACGGGCCAAAAAAAGTTGCTGTTCTTTTTCATCCCAAAGGGCAAAGGAAAACATCCCATTCAAGTAGGAAGGACATGCTGTGCCCCATTCCGCATAAGCAGCCAGGATCACCTCGGCATCCAAAGTGGTTTTCAGAGGATAACCTCGTCCCTGTAAGCGGTGGCGCAGTTCGTCTTTATTATAAAGACGACCATTATAGGTAATCACCAGTCTTAGGGAACCACATTGCCAAACAAAAGGTTGTATGCCTTCGTCATGATCAATCCGCAACCGACGATGGGTAAGGGCAGCATGTTTCGACAACCACACCCCCTCATCATCCGGACCACGCTGAGCTAAGGATTGATTCATTGCTTTTAGCAAGAAGTGCTCTTCACTTATATCCCGTAGGTGATCAACCCAACCAGCGATCCCGCTCATTCAAACTTCCCTCCCCTTTCCTTCTCCGATTTTAGGCGAACTCCCACTTATATTATGTTGGAATTAACAGTCTGGTGCCATCACCTTCTTTGAATGAAAAGAAGAATTGGGCTAAAGTAGTTTTTCGTCTAGTACCTCAGAATTCCAATTGCAGAACCTAGAAAGTAGAATTATGATATTGGCTAACCGACTTCTACCAAAAATAAATCAGGAGCGATCGTGATGGCTTGTTTATTACTGATCGATGATGAACCATCCATTTTGGAAATGCTGGAGATTGTATTACGGAAAGAAGGATTTTCCGATATTTTGTTAGCTCACACAGGAGAAGAAGGAATCCATTTAGCGAGAGTGGGAAAACCCGATCTGGTCATATTGGATGTGATGTTGCCAGATTTAGATGGCTTTGAAGTATGCCGGCGATTGCGTAGCTTTACCACAGTACCTGTGCTTTTTTTAACCGCTCGATCCAATGATCTCGATAAACTGATGGGGTTAGGAATTGGGGGGGATGACTATATAACCAAGCCCTTTAATCCACTGGAAGTAGCAGCAAGGGTGAAGGCACAACTCCGCCGACAAAAGCTAGCAGGTCAGATACAGACCGAGGAGCAGGATATTTATAACTGGGAACACTTCTCCATCAACATTCGCGCGGGACAACTAGTAGTAAAAGGAAAGGAGGTCCCCTGCCCAGCAAAGGAATTTCAGCTGCTAAGCTTTTTATGCCGTCATCCCAACCATGTTTTTAGTAAAACACAATTATATGAGCAGGTTTGGGGAGAGGAAAGCTTTGGAGATGATAATACAGTTATGGTCCATGTGCGCCGCCTGAGAGAAAAAATTGAGCCTAATCCAGCTAAACCGCAATATTTGATAACCGTAAGAGGGCTCGGTTACAAATTGGTTCCACCAGTAAGGAGCACTTCCCATGACACTTAAAAGTCGATTAACTTGGCGGTTTCTCCAATGGCTATTTCTCTTACTTATTCTAATCATTCTTTTATATCCTGCTGTTGCTATTCTCTTCTTTGGCATCAATACTTCCGGCATGGATGATCCTTATATTGGAAATAAACTGCGAAAGATTAAAAAGGAAACCCACATCAGGGAAGGTGAAGTGAACCTAACACGAAAAGGAAAACAGGAGCTAGATAACATTGGTGCGTGGCTACAGATTCTTAACCAAGAGGGGGAACAAGTGTATAGCTATCGGCTTCCTAGAGGTATTCCTCATCACTACACGCCTGGTAAATTAAGTTATGAAAAACAACATCAACCCCGTCTACATTCTTGGTACGGTTCCATAGAGGGGAAAAAGTATACTTGGGTGCTTGGTTTTTGGGAGGATTCCTTGCTTCGACGAACCATTGATTCAGCGGATGTTCAGGGCGAATCGATTACTCTTCCTACCACCATTCTGACAGAGATAAATAAAAATCAGGGATGGCTTCAGGTGTTGGACGAGTCCGGAAGGGAGATTTACTCCTACCGCCGTCCTTCTTCTCATCCTCATCATTTATCTGCAGGAGAATTGAGTGCTCTAATGAAAGAAAGTCGAAAAAATGGCTATGAGGTTCGCTATCAACTAGACCTGAAAGAAGATCGAAATTGGACTTGGATTCTTGTTAAGCCTGATCCACAAAAACATGAAGTGGCATCCCTGCAAGATCAGTTGAATTGGATGATGAGCACTTACCTTTTTCTACTGCTCTTTGTTACCTCGGGTGTGGCCCTCCTTTTTGGGCGTCGATTGGGAGCACCTTTACTCCATATGATGAAGTGGATTCGCTACCTTGCAGATGGAAGGTTCCAGGAACCAACAGATAAAAAAGGAATTCCAGTCAGTCAATCTCCTAGGGATAAAAAGCTTCGTCGCTCTTTTCGTATTTATCGGGAAGTGATCGATGCTTTAAATACTCTAACCCAAACGCTCCAAAAAAACGAAAAAGAACGCCTCCGTCTCGAACAATCACGGGAAGAATGGATTACGGGTGTTTCTCATGACTTAAAAACCCCTCTTTCTAATATTAAGGGATATGCAGATATGCTGGCCTATGAACAATACCAATGGTCGCCAGAGGAAGTGCAAAAATTTGCCTCTACCATTCAGGAAAAAGCGGCTTATATGGAACAACTCATCGAAGATCTAGGCCTTACTTTCCGTTTAAAAAACAATGCGTTACCCTTTCAGATCCAACCAACAAATATTGTGGAAATGATCCGTCAGGCAGCAATCGATGTAGTAAACAATCCCCAATGGCAAGACCGTCACATTGAACTGGATGTTCCTGAGCAAGCTGTCTATTATCCTTTGGATCCTGCTTGGTTTAAACGGGCAATTGACAATCTTGTTGCCAATGCAGTCATTCACAATCCTCTGGGCACTCAGGTTTATTTGCGTTTAAAAGTCCTAACCCAAGGGATGAACTATCCTGGACTGGTATTTCAAGTGGAAGATAACGGCCAAGGCATGGATGAAGAGACACAAAATCAATTGTTTGATCGGTATTATCGGGGTACACGAACCGGCTCGGAGAAGGGAACTGGTCTAGGTATGGCTATCGCGAAACAGTTAATCGAAGCCCACCGAGGAAAAATTATCGTACATAGTCAACCAGGAGAGGGGACCTGTATTGAAGTCCGTCTGCCACCTCAAAATTAAGGTTCCGTTCAGGTTCTGTTTTTAAAAGGTTCACCTTCACTTGCTATGATCGCAATGGAGGTGGAGACTATGTCAAACCTGATCCAAACCATAAATTTAACTCGACGTTATGGAAAGCAGATTGTGGTGAAAGATCTTAACTTAGAAGTTAAACAAGGAGAAGTATACGGCTTTCTCGGACCCAATGGCGCTGGAAAAACAACCACCATTCGTATGTTGCTCGGCCTGATTCGACCTACTTTTGGAGAAGTAAAGTTGTTTGGAAAACCGTTGAATAATCATCGAAGGGAAGTACTCTGGCGAGTGGGAGCCTTAGTGGAATCTCCTTCCTACTATGGCCACCTTACCGGACGAGAGAATTTGGAGGTTACCCGACGGCTACTGGGTCTACCCCGGGAGCGAATTGATGAGGTGCTCTCCTTGGTTCGGCTTACTAAAGCTGCAGATAAAAAAGTAAAGAAATATTCCCTTGGAATGAAACAGCGGCTGGGAATCGCTTCTGCATTACTTGGTAAACCCGATCTTTTAATTTTGGATGAACCGACCAATGGCTTGGATCCTGCTGGAATTCAGGAAATCAGAGAGTTTATTATGGATCTTCCCAAACAATACGGGATATCAGTACTAGTATCCAGTCACTTATTAAGCGAAATGGAACAGATGGCAACACAAGTGGGGATTATCCATCAGGGTAAGCTTATCTTTCAAGGTTCAATCACTACCTTGCAAAAAAAGAGTCGTCCCCGGATTCGCTTTGGAGTAGGAGATCCTAGGGAAGCACAACATGTATTACAAAGTAGGGGATGGCAGGTCTCACTTCAAGAAGGGGAACTATGGATTGATGGATTGGATCGAAATGCAACTGCCCAGATCGTAGAATGTCTGGTAAAAGAGCATTTTTCTGTTTACCGGGTAGAGGAAGTAAAACCTTCCTTAGAAGAGATCTTTCTGAGATTAACCGGGAAGGAGGAGAGCTTGTGATGATCCGGCTCCTTGCAGCGGAAAGGCTAAAGATGAAAGGAACATGGATACCGATACTTCTCTTTCTCGGCCCCATCGGTCTGATTCTAGCGATGATGGTCGATTTCGGATTACGTAAAGAATATCTGCTACAGCAAAACACGGACAATTGGACAGTTCTAATAGGAGAAGCCTCTATGTTACTTCCGCTAATGATTCTATTGGGAGCCACACTTCTCGCTTCCCTTTTGGCAGAGATGGAACACCAAGCCTCTGCTTGGAAACATACCTTAGCCTTACCCTTATCTCGCTTTAAGATCTATGGAAGTAAAGGGATTCAACTGATTGGACTCCTCATTATCGTTGCTATACTGTTGGTGCTCTCCTTTGCCTTTCTGTGGTTCTGGATTGACTTAGGTAAACCCGTTCCTTGGGATCAATTCCTGAAAGCCGGGTTTTACCCGGTACTAGCCGTTTTACCCGTAGCCATGCTTCAATTGTGGTTGTCGATTATCATCCGTAATCAAGCTCTTCCGATCTTTATTGGGGTTGTCTGCTCTTTGTTTGGCGGAATCCATACAAAGTGGTTACCCTGGGCTTATCCCATAAATGCTATTCCAATCGATTCTTTGGAAAAGAATAATCCTGCTTTTTGGGTTCCGGTTGGGATTGGACTTGGCTTACTTCTTCTTATTCTTGGAGCACTAGATTTCTCCCGGCGGGAGGTGAAAGGTGGATGACAGTATTTTTACGCTTGGTCAGTAATGAATGGATAAAACTTCAAAAGTGGCTGGTGTTGGTTCTGCTAGTGGTAGGCCCTATTTTTTCTGTAATCCCCTCTTTGACGATGGATCACTCCTCTACCGAAGCTAACCAGTTGCTTATGGCTTACTCAACAGCAGTTCTACAATATGCTTGGATCTTCTTCCCTATTCTAACCGGCGTTTTTGCTGCTTTAATCTGCCGTTACGAACATATAAATGGTGGATGGAAACAGCTATTGGTACAACCTGTATCCCGTTCCCAAATTTATCTGGCCAAAGTTTTTTTACTATTACTTTTTACTGCCACTAGTCAGATCTTTTTTGTCTCGGCTTTTCTGGTTGGCACTTGGTGGTATGGAATAGGGGATTCGATTTCCTGGGAAATTATTATTCGAAGTGCTATCTCCGGTTGGCTGGCAGTACTCCCCTTGGCCGCCCTTCAACTCTGGATCTCTTTTTTGTGGCGTAGTTTTGGTGTTCCCTTTGCCATCAATATAGCCCTTGCCCTTCCTTCCATTCTAGCTGCCCAATCAGAAACATTTGGCCCTTATTACCCTTGGGCTCAACCCATGCTAGCGATGGTTCCTTCCGAGGGAGACATCTTGGATGCTAGTATTAAAGTCTGGGTGATTCTTGTAGGTATTCTGATTGCCGGAATTGGTGGCTGGCTCCACTTTATTCGACGTGACATGGAGTGGTAATTTATTATTTTTAAGACTGAATGGAATCTGCAGTAGCATGAAAACCAAAAGATAAAAAAGAAGGTGTCATAAGACACCTTCTTTTTACGTATCATTGGCGGAGAGGGTGGGATTCGAACCCACGGAGGGCGTGAACCCTCGACGGTTTTCAAGACCGCTGCCTTCAACCACTCGACCACCTCTCCACAAAGGAAGCTATGTCGGATACATTTATTTATTATACCTTTATAAACGATCTTGTCAAGATAAAAGGCAGGATGAAAAAACTTGAATGAGAATGAGGACCTAGGAATTTTTAATCAGACCAACAGGAGGGCCTTCGTTACTTTAAAAGGCCCTCCAGGTCTAATAAAAGGAACCCCCACGTATTACTTTGGCCGAATCTGTTCCAATCCACCCATATAAGGTTGCAATACCTTTGGAATTCGGATACTTCCATCCTCCTGCTGATTATTTTCAAGAATGGCTGCTACCGTACGTCCTACAGCTAGTCCTGAACCATTCAGTGTATGGACAAACTCGGGTTTGGACTTAGCTGTTCGGCGAAAGCGAATATTGGCTCTCCGAGCTTGAAATTCTTCAAAATTACTACAGGAAGAAATCTCTCGGTAGGTATTGGAACTGGGTAGCCATACTTCAAGATCATACTTTTTGGCAGCGGTAAAGCCAAGATCAGCAGTACACATCAATACTACGCGATAGGGTAATTCCAATAACTGAAGTACCCGCTCTGCATCTTGTACCAAAGTCTCCAACTCCTGATAGGAATCCTCAGGACGCACCAGTTTTACCAGCTCTACTTTATTAAACTGGTGATTGCGAATCAAGCCCCGAGTATCCCGTCCCGCAGCACCAGCTTCCGAACGAAAGTTGGCACTATAAGCAGCAAATTTACAGGGAAGATCCTCTGCCGATAAAATTTCTCCTTGATAGTAATTGGTAACAGGAACTTCCGCCGTAGGGATGAGATAATAATCTGTTCCTCCCACAGGAAAAAGATCTTCAGCAAACTTAGGTAGATTACCTGTACCGATCATGCTGTTTTGATTTACCATAAAGGGAGGAATCATCTCCAGATAACCATGCTCCTCTGTATGCAAATCTAACATAAAGTTAATCAAGGCTCGTTCAAGTCGCGCCCCCAATCCCTTATAAAAGACAAAGCGGGAACCAGTAACCTTACTGGCGCGCTCAAAGTCCAGCAAGTCAAGTTCACGAGCAAGTTCCCAATGAGGTTTGGGCTCAAAGGTAAAGGAGGTTACCTCCCCCCAATGACGTACAGGAACATTCTCCTCTTCACTGTGGCCTATAGGTACACTTTCGTGAGGAATATTCGGCAATGTGAGCAGCACCTTTTCTAACTCTTCCTCTACTTGCCTTACCTCTTCATCCAAGGTTTTAATTTGCTCCCCTACCTGACGCATTTCCACAATCTTCGCGGTCGCGTCCTGTCCTGTTTTTTTCAGTTGGGCGATTTCCTTTGAAACTGTATTCCGCTGGTTTTTAAGTTGCTCTGTTTTAGTCAGTAGCTCTCTCCTACGTTCATCCAATCGGGTAAAAGAATCAAGCCCACTAATATCTTCTCCTCGATGTTGTAATCTCTCCCGCACCCAGTCCATTTGAGTACGCAGTAATTTCATATCCAGCATCCATATCTCCTCCTTATCATTTAAAAACAAAAAGAACCATCATCCTAAGGGACGAATGGTTCCGCGTTGCCACCCTTTTTGATTGGCTAAGCCAATCCTCTTAAGAACGGTATAACGGCCGTCAACCGGTAGCGCTTATCAGAATGCACTGCTTCGCGCCCAGCTCCGAGAAGGATTCCCCGTTCCAGGGGGACGGTTCACACCACCCACCGTCTCTCTGTGCCACCTGTACCGGGTACTAGCTCTCATCACAGCTATTTTCTTGACTTTATTTCAGCGTAAGAGAACTACCTAAACTATCATCCCACTTTTAATCTATTCATATAAGCTTTTAAACCGTAACGCTTACCAGCCTCGGTCCTGCATGCGTTCTTCCTGGGATAACTGTGAAATCTCAATCCCTGGCATAGCTGAACCTAAGTTCTTAGAAAGATGTACAATTCGTTCATAATCCTCATAATGGGTCGTTGCCTCTACAATAGCGCGAGCAAACTTTTCAGGATTCTCGGACTTGAAAATCCCTGATCCGACAAACACGCCATCGGAGCCAAGATGCATCATCAATGCTGCATCTGCGGGAGTAGCCACACCTCCAGCAGCAAAGTTGCTCACGGGAAGACGTCCCTTCTCATGAACTTGTAGCAGCAATTCATAGGGCGCCCCAATATTTTTCGCTTCGGTCATCAGCTCATCACGGGACATGGAGACTACTTTACGAATTTGACTCATCATCATTCGCATATGGCGAACTGCTTCCACGATATTTCCTGTTCCTGGCTCTCCTTTGGTGCGAATCATAGATGCTCCTTCAGCAATCCGCCTTAATGCTTCCCCCAGATTTCGTGCCCCACAGACAAAAGGAACATCGAACTGACTTTTATCAATATGGTATTCTTCATCTGCAGGAGTAAGCACTTCGCTTTCGTCAATGCAATCGACCTGCATTGCTTCCAAGAGACGAGCTTCCACAATATGACCAATCCGTGCCTTAGCCATTACGGGTATGCTGACAGCATTCATTACTTCCTCGATAATCCGAGGATCAGCCATCCGAGCCACTCCTCCAGCAGCACGGATGTCCGCAGGTACCCGTTCTAATGCCATTACAGCTACAGCTCCCGCTGCCTCAGCAATTTTGGCTTGTTCGGCATTGACTACATCCATAATCACGCCGTTGCGAAAGGACTCCAGCTTTTTTTTCGCCTGGTCCAATTTCGTCGTACCGTTTCTCTCGCTCATCCCGCATCTCCTATCCTTTCCATCAACGTATCTCTACAATTAAGATTTATTGTATCGTAAAAAAAGGTTTCTTGACAACCAAGCCCCTAAAAAATACTGCGTGTACATTCTAAAGGATTCACAACGGCTCTTAAAGTAAACCCCATTCTTCAACCTTTGCCGGGAGTCGGTTATTCTTCCTCTTTTTGATTTTTATTAGACTCTTCTTCCTTAGGAACTGGATCAGACTCTTCCTTCTCTTCCCCAATTCCGTCCGGCTGCTTGACAACCCAAGTGAACTTCCCTTTTTCTTCATGATGCTGTTTTACATCTTCTTCTTTATTATGATCATGTTGTTTTTTCTTTTCAGGCTCGGAAGCTGTCTGTGATTCCTCTTTCTCAGTAAAGGAAGTTTCCTGTTTCTCCTTGGTTACCTCTTCATCTGCGGGAGAATCTTCTTCCGATTGGGCCATCTCTTCTGTCTCTTCCTTCGCAAAGTTTGTCGCATCAGATTCAGAAGCTTCAATTCCATCCTTTTGCTCCTCGGATAAGCTCTCTTCTTGGGCAGGTTTTACATCTTGCTCCTTCTCTAGGGTTTCCTCCGGTTCAAGAGAGGGCTTGGGAGCATCTTCTTGAGTCAGAGTCTTCTCTTTTTCTACTCCTTCCTCGGTATCCAGGGTTGCCTCTTTCTCTTTCATCTTCCCTACATTTTCTATGGTAGAAGGTGTAAGTTCCGTCGATTCTTCAGGTTGTAACGATAAAGATTCCAATTCTTTCTTCAGATCTTCTTCTGTTTTTAACTCTCCCAGGAAAAGTGCCTTTGTATCCTCTTTCGCTGCCATTTCTTTTTGCTCAGGCAGCGGCTCTTTGTCTAGAGATACGCGAATTGGACTTGTTGCTTCTTCCTTCTTTTTCTCCTCAGCGATTGTTGTCGCCCCAACTTGTGATAATGTGGAATCAGCGGACTCCTGATGGAAGGAAGGAACTGTATCCAGCTGCAGTCGTTTCTCAACCAATTTTTTACGATATAAGAATAGAATGAGAAGGACCCCTCCAATCAAGACAAGAAGCAACAGAATGACACTTAGCACCTGTTGTCCTAGTAAAGGCCATCCACTGTACCCAAAGGTTGAGGCCAACCACTCATTGGTATCTCGAAAGGCAAGGCGTAACCAACTCCCTTTTTCCACATCAGCAGTTACGGCTAAGGGAATCGGCTTGGTCCCGGGGATTTTTTTTCCGTTGTATAAAACCTCCACTTCCCCTACAATTGTTCCTTTTTTTAGCGGGGCTTGAAGTTCATCCTTCAAGGTTACGCGATAGCTATAAGCATCTTTTTTCTCTCCATTTGGCAGAGGCAAGCGAATCGGTTTTACAGTAGAAATTCCTACCTCGGTCTCTACACCATCTACTACAGGTGCTGTTTTATAGCCGGGTATCTCTTTACCCGCGGGGATCAATTGGGTTAACTTATAATTCTCAAATCCATAATCCATCAATTTAATGGTTTCTTGGAAACGCTGCCCTGATGACTCTGTTTTCATAACTACTGTAATCAAACGCATGCCATCCCGCTCTGTGGTTCCAGTAAAACAGTATCCTGCATCTTTTGTATATCCTGTCTTAAAACCATCCGTCCCTTCATAAGCATATTCCAGTCCTGGTAACATCCAGTTGGTATTGATCAAACGCATCTGTCCCGGCTCTCCAGGACGAAAGGTGTAGACGGTCGCTGCTGTTGTATCGATCACCTCTGGAAAATCTAATAGCAATCTTTGAGCCAATAGAGCGGCATCTCTGGCGGACATCACATGTTTTCCATCGATTTGTGGTGGATTCTCATAGCTCTCTTTACTTAATCCGGTGCTATTAATAAAGTGTGTATTGGTCAGCCCAAACTCTTTTGCTTTATCATTCATCAAGTGAACAAAGGAGGTCTCATCACCCGCCACATACTCCGCTAAAGCAACCGTCGCATCATTGGCTGAATGGATGGCCATCGCAGCGAATAACTCCTCGACGTTTCGCTTTTCTCCCTCTTTTAGATATACTTGGGCCCCTCCAAGACTTGCAGCATGAGGGCTCACGGTAACCATATCATTCCATCCGATTTTTCCTTCCTTTATTTTCTCCAGGATAATGTACTCTGTCATCATCTTCGTCATACTGGCTGGAGAGAGAGGGACATCAGCATTTTCTTCTGCCAGGACTGCCCCACTTTCAAATTCCATCATGAAAAAAGAGCCTGCCTGAATTTCTGGTAACTTTGAATCAGCAAAAACTGAAGTAGGAAATAATAATAATAAAAGTGCAAATAAAATGCCGCCATGAATCCAGCGTAAGTTATGTATGTTCACACTTACCCTCCTCACTCCCGCTAATGGCTTTATTACAAGTGGCTTTATTCTTGGACAACATTACTACTGACCTCAGTCTATCATTCTTTTTATCAAGGTACATCTACTTTTCCTCTTAGATTTAAGATATGTGTGACCAGCTCGTCTTTATGGTTGAAAATAAGATAAAAAATAGAATCCTTTCTAAGCAAAAAACGAAAGGATTCCTAATCGTTTATTGGTTATAAATGATAATTGGGCGCTTCCTTCGTAATTTGTACATCGTGGGGATGGTTTTCACGCAAGGAGGCACTGGTAATCCGGATGAACCGGCTGTTTAACGCTAAGGATTCCAGATCTTTTGCTCCACAATAGCCCATTCCCGCACGAACACCTCCAACCAACTGATAGATGGTATCGGCGACTGGCCCTTTATAGGGGACCCGTCCCTCGATTCCTTCCGGCACCAGCTTCTGTGCATTTTCTTGAAAATAACGATCGCGACTACCTGCCTTCATGGCACCAAGAGACCCCATTCCCCGATACACTTTAAAACGTCGGCCCTGGAAAATTTCTGACTCTCCAGGAGATTCCTCCGTTCCAGCAAAGAGACTACCCAACATAACAGCACTTGCTCCAGCGGCTAGGGCTTTAGTGATGTCTCCAGAATAACGTATACCTCCATCAGCGATAATCGGGACACCATGACGACGTGCAACGGTCGCACAATCATAAATCGCAGTTATTTGAGGAACGCCAATTCCGGCTACTACCCGTGTCGTACAGATGGAGCCCGGACCGATTCCCACTTTAACCACATCAGCCCCGGCTTCAATTAAGGCTTGTGTTCCCTCTCCTGTTGCCACATTCCCTGCTACTATACATAGATCGGGATAGGCTTTCCGCAACTTCGCCACTGTTTCCAATACACCACGTGAATGCCCATGGGCCGTATCAACTACCAAAACATCCACTTCCGCTTCAACCAAAGCCGCGGCCCGCTTTAAGGTATCACTAGAGACACCTACTGCAGCTCCTGCTAAGAGACGACCCTGTTGATCCTTTGCTGCATCGGGATAAAGGGTTGCTTTCTCAATATCCTTAATCGTGATGAGTCCTTTTAAAACCCCTTGGGAATCCACTAGGGGAAGCTTTTCAATCTTGTGCTTCTCTAAGACAACTTCCGCTTCTTGCAAAGTGGTGCCCACAGGTGCTGTAACCAAGTTCTCCTTGGTCATCACTTCTGCAATGGGAGTCGAATAATCACGGATGAAGCGCAGGTCACGGTTCGTTAGGATCCCCACCAATTTTCTTTCTTTGTCTACGATGGGCACCCCAGAAATACGGTACTTCGCCATTAAGGCTTCCGCATCATATACCTTGTTTTCAGGATGAAGATAAAAAGGATTGGTAATAACGCCACTTTCTGACCGTTTGACACGGTCTACCTCTTCTGCCTGCTCTTCCACTTTCAAGTTTTTATGGATAATGCCAATTCCACCCTGTCGAGCCATTGCGATGGCCATTGGCGCCTCAGTAACAGTATCCATCCCGGCACTAATCAAGGGGATATTAAGTTTTACCTTTTCAGACAAACGCGTCGACACATCTACATCTTTTGGCAATACTTCGGAATAAGCTGGAACCAGCAATACATCATCAAAAGTAAGTCCTTCTTTGGAGAATTTTTCATCCCACATCGGCTCAACAGACCCCTTTTGTCCGTGCGGTTAGCACATTTTTTTTGCAAGTGTATCAAAGGAAAAAAAGAGCGTCAAGCCAGCCCTCTTATAAAAGAGATAGTAAAGTAAAAATACCCAATCCAACCCAATAAATACTTTTTCTATCCCCCATCAGTAGATCCATAACGATCAATAAGGAAATAAAATTTCCTTTTCTCCTTCCAGGCTAAATAACCTTAGCAAAACCTCCTTGACATCCCTTTGTATACTGTTAATATAAATATATACATTATGAACACCACAGGTGCCCCATGCTGGCTTGCATAGCTTCTTAAATTTCTGGAGGTGAACAGCTTATGCAAAACTCCAATACCTTGTGGTTGACAAAACAAGAATTAAAACAGTCCTGGCCTTCCTTTATTCCCTCATTACTTTTTGTGATCCTACTTGGGCTTGGCTGCGCGATAGTCTTTGTTGTAGAACCAAATGTAAAGGAAATCGATATAAGCTCCAATGAAAAGGAGTTTGAAATTCTCTTAAATAATGTGTTTGTCGATTTCCTCTTTCTTTATGGCCTTCCCCTTTTAAGCATCTATACTCGGGAACATTGGCTGTTTACCGCTCCCAATAAAGACCCTTTTTCCAAGCGGTTGCTCTTTCTACGCAGCCATCCTTTTTCAACACAAGAAATTGTACAAAGTCGTCTGTTGTTAATGTTGGTTACCTTGTCAACCTCCCTCGCAATATTTTTTATTATCCTCCAAATTGTTCCAGGGGATTTTTCAAAACATCTTAATCTCTTGCAATACCTATGGTTTTCCCTCATCTGGACCGGTTATGTTTTCTTATTTGGAGGATTTTCTCTGTTTATGGAATTGGCTACAAACGGAAAAGTATATTTCTGGGTTAGTTGTCTGGTAGCCATTCCCTTAGCTGCTTTGGTGCTTATTGTTTTCCCCGCTGGAGGAATCGTTCTTTGGACTACCACCCTCGCTAAGACAAACGGCCCGATAATGGCAATCCTTTCCCTCATTTTCGGATTGATCAGTCTGTTTGGGTGGACACACTTAACAGAAAAGCGCATTGGAAAGCGGGATTTACTCTTGTGATTATGGAAAGGAGGAGGAACCTGTGCATATTCCCATTAAGATCTCCCCAGACCATCCCGAGCCGCTTTACCGGCAAATTACAGCACAGTTGCGTGAGCTGATTTTGAGTGGACAGTTGGCTCCAGGCAGTGCCTTACCATCGATTCGCTCCTTGGCTCAACACCTTTCTTGCAGTGTAATTACGACCCGACGTGTCTATCAAGAGCTTGAACAAGAGGGACTCCTCCACACCCGTCAAGGATTGGGTACGTTCGTTGCAGAAATTGAACCGGAACGTAGAAAAAATGTCCGTTGGGAAACTGTATATAAAGCCCTTCGAGAGGCAGTCGAAACGGGGCAACGGATTGATAGCAATCCAGAAGAACTGCGAAGGATTTTTGAACAAGTGCTGAAAGAAGTATTTCACAATCCCTAGTAAGTTTGTTTTATTATAGCTTACGTTTGCTAGAGGACTTTGCCGAAATAAAAGGGACTACTTTTCAACGAGGTGAGTAATACATGAAGGAATCACCGATCCTTTCCCTTTCTGGAGTCAGTAAAAAAATAGGAAATTTCCAGGTTGGACCTGTGAATATACAACTGGAACCCGGCTATGTTTATACACTTGTGGGGCCCAATGGAGCAGGAAAGAGCACATTGTTCCGCCTAATTATGAACTTAATCCAACCAGACCAAGGGAACCTGACGATTTTTGGCCATACTTATCCAGAATATGAGAAAAGTATTAAACAACGAATTGGGTATATCCCTGAACATCCATTGGGCTTCGAAACCTATTCAGGAAAACAGTTAACCCAATTTTTCGCACAAGTTTATCCAACTTGGGATGAGCAGAAGTATCAAACTTTGATTCAACGATTTGACATTGACCTCCGAAAAAAAATGTCCCAGTTATCAAAAGGAAAACAGCGGAAACTCATGTTTGCACTCACCATGGGACACAATCCAGATCTACTTCTTATGGATGAACCAACAGCAGGATTGGATCTTTTTGCACAACAAGCCTTTATTGAAGAGATAACCCATTATATGCAGGATGGAACCCGTACTCTTTTCCTAGCTACCCATCAAATGAATGAAATTCGCCGTATTGCTGACTTTATCATTCTCTTTTCACAAGGAAAAGTACTGGGAGTATATGAAAAGGATCAATTACTGGATCGATGGAAGAAGTTGTGGATTGAAAAAGAGATCCCCCACACAGTCCCTGGAGTGGTCCACCAGGAACAGGGATCTCCTGTTCTCGTCGTAACTGAGAATATCGAACAAACGATGTCTGCACTACGAAGTTTAGACATTCCTGTCCTTCAGTTACGCTCGATGGAAATTGATGATATTTTAGCTTATCTGCTGGTAAGAAAGTAAACAGATTCCGATATTAAATACTCCCTTTCTCTCTTAAAAACCTCATCCCTTATCCGTTGAAGGGAAATGAGGTTTTATTTTTTCCAAACAAACCGACCTTTTAATTGGGGGTTGGGATGCTGTTGGCCAGGGACATCTTGTTCCCTTTGTTCTGTGAATGATATTCCTTGAGGAACCCCAGAAGCCTCTTTTAGCACTTCCTGCGGAGCCGATTCCGCTCCCAATGAGGATTGTCTTTGATAATACTCTTCTAGCTTTTTCCTCTTTTCGGATTGTCGACGATTGATGGTATGGACCACAAAAAGGACAAGTAGGGTGAGGATAACTTCAATAATGCTGGAGGTAATCGAAAACCAATTCGCTGTAATGTACTCCTCTGGCGTATCTGCCCTCCAATATAAGCGAAAAACGAAGGTACTCAGATGATTGGACAAAAGCCAAAATAGCCACCAGAAAATAAGTAACGTAGAGCCCTTTTCTTTTTTCCAAGCTAGTCTATCCTCAACTTTCCCATGGGGACTGCTCCCTTTCCAAATCTCGCGCATCACTAGAAAGGGTAGCACTAAATTGACGAAAGGAATAAAGTACGATCCCACTGCCCAACCAGGACTATACTTAAGTTCATCATTGTGAAGGACCATCACATTACGATAGGCCCGATGAATCCACATTAAGAATAAAACATAGGTTATGATTAGGACAATAAACTGTAAGAAACCAAAAAAAGTAGTCATCAAGATACTAAGCATCTCATCAACTTCAGAAGAAGAGCCTTCAATAAGAATCTTTTTATAAATCTTGATCTCATTCAGTTCAGCAAAAATGGATAAAACAGTAGTGAGGATATAAATAATAAAGAATACCAATAAGGTTTTCGCCCTTTTTGCCGCTGTTGGTGTGGAAAGTAAAGATTGATAAGCACTCATGATCTACTGTTACCTCCATAAACCCCGGCTGATTATTTTTTATCGATGCATCTTTGTAAACGAGAAAGATCACGAAACAAAGGAGTACGATTGATTGAATATAGATCTATTTCTCAGTAGCCAACACAAACAAAGGAAGGAAAAATCAGCATGGGATCTATTGTTACCTCTAGAAAATGAACCTTATGCCAGACGTTTTTTAAAAAAGAAGTATCAGCAACAAGGGATTGACCACCCTGAGCGGGCAGCTTTTTTTGCAGGAGAACCACTGGTTTACTATCTTCGACAGGCAAGGGAGATTTATGAAACTGTGGCAGGTTCTTCGCTGTTGGTACAACCTCTTATCGCCTATTATGGCATGATCAATCTAATAAAAGTGTGGATACTTACGATCGATCCCAGCTATCCAAACAATACCTCTGTATTACGTCACGGATTATCAACGAGGCGACGCAAGGGAAATAACTATTCCTTTGCCAAAGACGAAGTTCGGGTACAACGGGAAGGCTTGTTTCCCCTTACCGCAACATTGCTTGGACAGAAGAACATGGAGGGAAATACCTATTCCTCTAAATTTTTGCTATCTGAAATCCCTGAACTCCAAAAAAGCTATCAAGAAATATTTCAAGAAACAACATACTATCCCGTATTCATGGAAGATTCCCTCACTAATGAGGACATAACCTACTGCTACATCCAGGAAAGTATTCTTGATACTTATCATTTAACAGAAAACGCCTTTATTACATGGCTTAATCGCCACCGCTTAAATCCAAATCATTATTTCACCCTTAATCAACCAGCCGTCACAAAGGGATATCTCACTTTTTTATGGGTACACCCATCGCAGTTCACTTTTCTTGAGGAGCATCCTTTCTTCCGAAAAGATATGCAAGGCGGCATTTACCTATTTACTGGTAAACACCGCCCTGTCCCTTTACCGGAAATTCTTATCCACTATATGTTACTGTTTTCCTTGAGTATGCTTAGCCGTTATGAACCACCAATATGGGGAGAGATTGCTTTGGGTTTTGGGTCTGAGGAGGTCGTCTTGATTCGTCAGTTTTTACAACTTACCCTGCAGAAATTTCCTCAACTAATACTGCAGCTGCTATGTGAGGAGTGGAATAGCCCTCTTCATCAGTTCTTGAAAAAAACTGGTAAACTGTTTGTTTAAAACGGCTTTGCTTACAACTAAAAGCTTATGCCAAACCCGATCTTTGAAAGTCTCTTCTATTCTTCCTTTTCTTCTTCGTCATCAGAAATCTGAACGCTGGCTACGGTAGCAACTTCCGTTCCTTCCTCTAGGTTTATCAATTTAAAGCCTTGGGCATAGCGGCCCAGTCTGGAAATATCGGCAATGTTCATTCGAATCACGACCCCTGTTGCAGAAACCAACATGAGGTCCTCATTTTCGGACACTACCTTTAGACCAGCCACCGGCCCCTTCTGTTCGGTAATACTTAAGGCTTTAATACCTTTACCGCCCCGAGCCTGGGTGCGAAATTCTGAAAGAGGAGTTCGTTTTCCATAACCATATATGGTTACGATCAACACATCGCTGTCTGGTTTAACAATTCCTCCCCCCACCACATAGTCATCCTCATCTAAGGTAACGCCCTTTACACCCGTAGCAGCTCGGCCCATTTCTCGCACATCTTCTTCAGAGAAGCGGATCGCCATACCATTACGTGTTCCCAAGATCACCTCTTGGTTTCCATCTGTTAGATGAACGGCAACCAATTCATCTTCTTGGCGTAATTTGATGGCAAATAGGCCATTGCGACGGATATTTTCAAATTCCTCTAACGCAGTCCGCTTCACAACACCATGAGCAGTAATGAAAAAGAGGTACTGATCTGGAGAAAAGTCTTTAACAGGAATTACCGCATGAATATATTCATCTCGATCAATCTGAATGAGATTGATAATTGGAGTTCCCCGAGCCGTCCGTCCCATCTCTGGAACTTCATACGCTTTCATGCGGTATACCTTCCCTTTATTGGAGAAAAAGAGTAGGTAATTATGGGAGTTTGTAACATATAGATGTTGAACAAAGTCATCATCTCTCATACCCATCCCCGCAACACCACGACCCCCACGTCGCTGTGCCCGGTAGGTAGAGAGGGGCATTCGTTTAATGTAGCCCCGATGGGTCAACATCACCGCTACATCTTCTTCTGGAATTAGATCTTCTTCAGCAATCTCATCTACCTCTAATTTAATTCGAGTACGGCGAGGATCTGCGTACTTTTCCTTGATTTCTTTTAGCTCATCACGAACTACTCCACGAATCTTCTGCTCATCTGCCAAAATAGCGCGCAACTCTGCAATTTTTTTCTGTAACTCTTTATATTCACTCTCAATTTTTTCTCGCTCAAGTCCCGTTAGCCGTTGCAGTCGCATATCTAAGATTGCTTGAGCTTGTCTTTCTGTAAGGCCAAATTGCTCCATAAGGCCGTTACGTGCTTCCTGAGTCGTATGTGATGAGCGGATTAAAGCAATTACCTCGTCAAGATGATCCAAGGCAATTTGTAGTCCTTCGAGAATATGGGCTCGTTCTTCTGCCTTGTTCAGGTCATAAGTGAGGCGTCGACGAATCACCTCAACTTGATGTTCCAGGTAATAATAAAGCATTTTTTTTAGGCTGAGTACCTGGGGCTGGCCATCAACTAAAGCCAACATATTTACCCCAAAGCTGCTCTCCAGGGCGGTATGTTTATAAAGGTTGTTCAAGACAATACGCGGATTTACATCGCGCCGCAGTTCGATTACTACCCGCATACCATCGCGGTCTGACTCATCGCGTAAGTCGGTGATGCCTTCAATCCGCTTTTCTCGAACCAATTCAGCAATCTTTTCAACGAGGCGCGCCTTATTAACTTGATAGGGTAGTTCATTTATGACGATTCGCATCCGACCATTTCCAGATTCCTCAATCCGTGTTTTGGCTCGCATGCGAATGCTTCCCCGTCCAGAGTTGTAAGCTTTCTTAATTCCATCCCGTCCCAAAATGATAGCCCCGGTTGGAAAATCTGGACCTTTGATCCATTTCATGAGTTGGTCCACTGTAATATCCGGATTGTCAATCATCGCCAGCAATCCATCAATTACTTCACCTAAATTATGGGGTGGAATGTTGGTTGCCATCCCAACAGCAATTCCCGAGGAGCCATTCACTAATAGGTTAGGAAAACGAGCTGGTAAAACAAGGGGTTCCTTCTGCTGTCCATCATAGTTGGGACCAAAATCAATGGTATCCTTATGAATATCCCTTAACAGCTCTTGGGCTATAGGGGCCATTCGTGCTTCCGTATAACGCATGGCCGCCGGTGCATCCCCATCGATGGAACCGAAGTTTCCATGACCGTCAACCAACATATAGCGGTAAGAAAAGTCTTGCGCCATCCGTACCATTGCGTCATAAACCGCTGTATCCCCATGGGGATGGAAGCGTGCAAGTACGTTTCCAACAACGTGGGCCGATTTTTTATAAGGCTTGTCAGGTGTCATTCCCAAATCGTGCATAGCATATAAAATACGTCGATGTACCGGCTTTAACCCATCACGTACATCTGGCAGCGCACGACTAACAATAACACTCATCGCATAGTCCAGGAAGGAACTTTTCATCTCCTGGCTAATATTGACTTCACGGATCCGTTGGTTTTCTTCCGGCATAAGTCCCTTCCCCCCGCAAAAGCGATTTCCTTACATCAAACATCAAGATTTCTCACCTGTTTTGCATACTCTTGAATAAATTCCCGACGTGGTCCTACCCGATCTCCCATCAACGTCTCAAATACAGCATCTGCATCGATGGCATCCTCCAGTGAAACCTGTAACAATGTGCGGCTTTCGGGATCCATTGTTGTCTCCCATAGCTGTGTTGCGTTCATCTCGCCCAGCCCTTTATACCGCTGAATTTCCACCTTCCCTTTTTTATCCAATTGGGCCACAATCTCATCTTTATCCTTTTCATTATAAGCATAACGAATCGTCTTTCCCTGAGAAATCTTATAAAGAGGTGGTTGAGCAATATAAATATACCCCTCTTCAATCAAAGGTCGCATATAGCGGTAGAAAAAAGTAAGGAGCAAAGTACGAATATGGGCGCCATCAACGTCTGCATCCGTCATAATAACCACTTTATGGTAACGGGCTTTCTCCAGTTGAAAATCATCGCCGATACCTGTTCCAAGTGCGGTAATAATGGTTCGCACCTCGTCATTGGACAGGGCACGGTCTAGACGAGCTTTTTCTACATTGATAATTTTTCCACGTAAGGGGAGAATCGCTTGAAACATCCGATCCCGTCCTTGTTTTGCTGTTCCACCGGCGGAATCTCCCTCAACAAGGTATAGCTCACTGATTGATGCGTCCCGGGAAGTACAATCGGCCAATTTTCCAGGGAGTGAACTAACCTCTAATGCATTTTTTCGTCGGGTTAATTCACGAGCTTTCCGTGCTGCTTCACGAGCCCGAGCTGCAGTAATTGCTTTTCCAACAATTTTCTTCGCATCGGCTGGATTTTCTTCCAGATAAGTAGACAAATGCTCGGCAAATAAAGATTCGATAATCGACCGGGCTTCACTATTTCCCAGCTTTGTTTTAGTTTGCCCTTCAAACTGGGGATCTGATATTTTTACACTGATAATACTTGTAATCCCTTCACGAACATCATCACCCATCAAATTACTATCATTCTCTTTTAGTAAATTGTGTCGACGAGCATAATCATTAATGACCCGTGTCAGAGCTGATTTAAAACCTGATTCATGGGTCCCCCCTTCATGGGTGTGAATATTGTTAGCAAAGGAATAAATATTACTTGAAAAGCTATCATTATACTGCAAGGCAATCTCCACTTTTAAGCCTTCTTTTTCATCAGACATATAGATAGGAGGCTCATGCAATGTTTCCCGATTGCGATTCAAATACTCAACAAAAGAGCGGATTCCTCCTTCATACTGAAAAGTTTCCGAGCGATTTTCTTCTCTTTCGTCATTAAGCACAATTTTTAATCCGCTATTAAGAAAGGCAAGTTCACGGAGGCGACTTCTCAGTGTATCGTAATCAAACTGAGTGGTCTCAGTAAAAATTTCCGGATCTGGCTTGAAAGTAACCCTTGTTCCGGATTCCTCTGTCTCTCCCACTACCTGTAGGTCTGCTTCTGGGACTCCCCGTTGATAACGTTGCCGAAAGATTTTTCCATCTCGCTTTACCTCTACTTCCAGCCATTCAGAAAGGGCATTTACGACTGAAACCCCTACACCGTGAAGTCCACCAGAAAATGTATATCCTTCTCCGCCAAATTTTCCTCCCGCATGCAAAACGGTCATCACAACTTCAACCGTCGATTTACCCATCTTAGGATGAATTCCGGTTGGAATCCCATCGCCATTGTCAACTACAGAAATACTTCCATTATCGTGGATGGTAACCACAATAGTATCACAACGACCTGCAAGGGCTTCATCAATACTATTGTCCACCACTTCCCACACCAAATGGTGGAGTCCTCGGCTACTGGTAGAACCTATATACATTCCTGGCCGCCTGCGGACTGCCTCTAACCCTTCCAACACTTGAATTTGTGATTCATCATAGTTGGCATTTTGCACACTCATACAAATCATCTACTCCTTCAATATTCACTCGCTGTCGGGTATCTGGCGCACACGCTTCATCCATATTGACATTTAAAGTGAAACCTAAGTTATTTAGTTTCCTCGTCGCAAAGTTCCTTCTGAAACGTGGTAAACTTGGGCCCGCTCTAATGTACGGCGATCGATCCCTTCAGTCCCAGTAGCTGTAACAAAGGTTTGTACTTTTCCTGAAATGGCAGTTAGCAGGTGTGTTTTACGCATATCATCCAGTTCTGAAAGAACATCATCAAGTAATAAAATGGGATACGTACCCGTTTCTTCACGGATGAGCTCAATTTCAGCTAACTTGAGCGATAAAGCTGCTGTCCGTTGTTGCCCTTGCGATCCATAAGTAGATAAGTTTACTCCATCTACCATCAAAAGTAAATCATCCCGATGAGGGCCAATTAAGGTGATACCCCGTGAAATTTCGCGATCACGAATTTGGAAAAGATTTTCGCGAAAAAAGCGACTAAATCTGTCTGGATCAGTCACTTCATCAAGTTGAATTTGGGATTGATATTGAATTTGAAGGGTTTCTTTTCCTTGTGAAATCGCGCGATGAATTTTCCCTGCCCAGATTGAAAGACGGTCAAGGAACGCTAAACGTTTTTCCCATAAACGGGTTGCCAACTCCATCAACTGTTCATCTAAAACTTCTAAGAGAGTGTTCTCTTGGCGCCGGTTTTTAGACATTTCCTTCAAAAGGTAATTTCGCTGGGTGATCACTTTATTATAACGGGATAAATGATACACATAACTTGAACTGGTTTGTCCAATCTCCATATCCAAAAATCGTCGTCGAATTCGCGGACTTCCCTTCACAATCTCCAAATCTTCCGGTGCAAACATTACAGTAGGTAGAGCGCCAATATAATCACTCATTTTTTTCTGTTCCAAGCCATTTTTGCTCACTTTTTTTCCTTGTTTAGTAAAACGAATTTCCAACCGTTGTCGTCTTTCATTTCGTATAACATGGGCTTTTACAAGAGCCATGTTTTTTCCCCATTGAATAAGTTCACGATGGGAATGGGCACGATGGGATTTTCCCAGTGAAAGAACATAGAGGGATTCTAAAATATTGGTTTTACCTTGAGCATTAGGCCCGATAAAAAGATGTAATTCTCCAGGACAATGGAGGTCCAACTGATTAATGTTGCGAAACTGTCGCAGTTCCAAGCTCTCTACACGCAACCAGTCTCCCTCCTACTCCCGGAATACCTGAACCTTTCCTACTCCTTCAATTTCGACTATATCATTTGGGGTGATCTTTTTTCCTCGCCGCTCTTCGATTTCCCCATTTACTTTCACCCGTCGTTCAGCAAGAAAAAACTTTGCCTCTCCACCAGTAGAGATCAGGTTCATCTTTTTTAAGAGCTGGCCCAAAAGAATATAATCCGTCCGAATGGAAACACGTTGCAAGATATCCACCCCAATCATATCATGAAACACCTTATATCCTATCATAGTCATTACGAACAGCCATCGATATCTTGGATCAAATTAAGGACTAGATCTATTGAGCATTATAAAAAGCTTTTTAATTGGTACGCACAGGAACGATCAAATGAAGTACACTCTCGTCTCCAACCGGTTGGATCAAAAAAGGAGTCATCGTCCCGGTCATTAGAATACGAATTTGTTCACTATCGATCGCACGTAGTGCTTCCATCATGTAATGAGCGTTAAAGGATATTTCCATTGTTTCACCAGAAACCTCAGCAGTAACTTCTTCTGTTGCTCGACCGATGTCTTGAGCAGCTGAGGTGATCTCTAACCGATTATCTCCGTTTACTATACATTTTATCACATTATCACGATCATCCCTACTAATCAAGGAAGCACGGTCCACAGATTCCAATAAAGTTCGTGTAGAAGTTATAATTTCCGTTTTTCCTCCTCTGGGGATTACGCGATCCGTGTCAGGATAGGTCCCATTGAGAAGACGGGAGAAGAAAAGTAAGTGCTCTACTCGAATCAAGATTTGATTTTCGGTCACAATGACGTCGACCAATCCTTTATAGTCAGAAAGTAACTTGGCCAGTTCAGACATACTTTTACCAGGAACAATCACATTGTTCAACACAAGTTCCTCAGGGGACTCTACTTCAGCTTCTCGGCGGGATAAACGATGACTATCTGTTGCAACAAATCGTAACTTTCCTTTTTCCAATTGCCACAAAACACCGCGTAGAACACCTCGTGTTTCAGATGCGGATGTAGCAAAGTGGGTCTGCATGATCATCGATTGTAAAAGATCAGAGGGCAAACTAAAGACTTGGTCTTCTTCCAACAGTGGGAGGCGTGGGTATTCACTAGCATCCAACCCATTCAGTTGGAATTGTGCTTGTCCCGAACGAATTTTAGTGATCCATCTTCCGTTTACTGTAAATTCAACCTCATCATCAGGTAGCTTGCGAATAATCTCACTAAAAACCCGTCCAGGAAGTACTATTTCCCCAGGTTGATCAACAGAAACTTGTTCTTGATCTTCTACAAAGCGGGGAATTCTAACTTGGATGGTTATATCAGAGTTACTTCCAGTTAACTCAATTCCCTCGTCATCTACTTTTATCTTGATCCCTGTCAAAATTGGAATGGTTGTCTTTTGTGAAACGGCTTTCGATACTTGGGCAACACCATCTGCCAAAGCAGGACGTAAGATACGAAATTTCATTTTTTCAAAAACCTCCCGTGTTGTTGAATGAAGCATTGTAATTTAGGAGTAAAGCATAGGGATACGCTTTCTTCTTTTCTGCGACGAATCTGCCTATACTCTATCTTTTGCTGATAAATGAAAAAAACGGACTTCTCAGGTGAAGCCGATTCATTTTCAAGAAAAATGCATAAATCGATTACTAATACTATATATTATTTTTATTTATAAACAGTAATAATAGTAGTAGGGGCTGTGGATATGTTGATAAGTGGGGATAACCTTGGCTACATCTGAAGTTTGGATGTGGAATATCTGTGTATAAGTTGTTCATACTTATCAACAGATTCCACATTGGGTTGTTTGTAGGGTTGCTAGAGTAGAATACGTTTTTTCAGTTCATCAATTGCTTGTCGCAATTCAGAATCATCTTGGAGCATCTTACCAATTTTTTCATGAGCATGTATAACTGTAGTGTGGTCACGTCCGCCAAAAGCTTCTCCAATTTTGGGTAACGAAGCATCTGTTAATTCACGGCAAAGATACATTGCAATTTGTCGTGGAAAAGCAATGTTTCTCGTACGCCGCTTTGATATAAGGTCGGCAATGGAAACACGATAATAACTACCTACTATACGTTGAATATCACTAATTCCAATCGTGCGGGGACGGATATCTCCTAAAATTTCTTTCAATGCTTCTGCCGCCAGTTCGCGGTCGATGGGTTGTTTCATGAGAGCTCCATAAGCGACAACCCGGATCAAGGCACCTTCCAATTCACGAATATTCGTGTCGATACGATCTGCAATAAAAGCTAATACATCTTCAGGAATATCTAGCTTATCAGCGAATGCTTTTTTCCGCAAGATTGCAATTCGCGTTTCCAGATCTGGGGGCTGAATGTCAGTAATTAATCCCCATTCAAACCTTGAGCGAAGACGATCTTCTAAGGTTGGGATCTCTTTTGGTGGACGATCGCTAGAGATAACAATTTGCTTTCTGTCCTCATGTAGAGTGTTAAAGGTGTGGAAGAATTCTTCTTGGGTCTGTTCTTTTCCTGCGAGGAATTGAATATCGTCAATTAATAAAACATCTACGTTGCGGTACTTATTTCGAAAGTCACCTGCTTTATTATCTCGAATTGCATTGATAAATTCGTTTGTAAACTTTTCCGAAGATAAATAAACTACTGTACTTTCGGGTGTGTGGTCCAATACATAATGTCCGATGGCATGCATCAAATGTGTTTTACCTAGTCCTACACCACCATAAATAAAAAGGGGATTGTATGCTTTGGCTGGTGCTTCTGCAACGGCAAGGGAGGCCGCATGGGCAAAGCGATTACCACTACCAATCACAAAGGTATCAAAGGTGTAGCGCTCATTAAGCATTCCATGGGAGGTATCCTGCTGAAACGTTTCTAATGACTGATTCTTATCAGAGGGTGTTTCATTTTGTTCATCGATTTCGTTCAGTGATTCCCGGCTAACAAATTGGATTCCGATTGATTCTCCCGTGATCTCTTGTAGAACTTCTCTTACTAGATCTGCATATCGAGAGGCTAACCAATCACGAAAAAATTCATTGGGAGCGGAAACAATCAACGTTTGGTTACGAAAGTCAACTGCTTCAGTTGAAGTTAACCATGTTTCATAGCTTGGTTTGCTAAGTCTTTTTTCGATTCTTGCCAATGCTTGCGACCATAAATCTTGAAAATGGAGTTCCATGAATACTTCCCCTTTCGTGTCATGCAATCAAAACGTACACAGATTATCCACATTGAAAGAAAATAAGAACCGAATAAAATAGGGAATAAATTGAGTTATCCACATAATACACAGGCTCATCATTTTTATTTCCACAAGCATGTGGAAATAAAAATCAAGTTATCCACAGCTTGTGGATAACATTCTTTTTGTTATTACTTATTCACCAGATAAAGCAACAATAGGATATCAAATCTGCCTTGAAATGACAATAGGATATGCAGTATTTATCCACAAATCCACAAAGATTAAACACTACTTTATTCACAGGGATGAATATGTGGATAAGTAGTGGATAACTAGTGGATAAGTTGTGTAAAAATAAGATGCAGCAATTTTTTGTCCACAGTAGCATTTTGATTTTGTGAATAATAGAGATGAAGTGGGGATTATGTGGATTTTTCTTATCCACAGGTGTTGATAGAATTAAAGACTTGAAGTTACGAAGGATCTGCTCCTCCTTTTCTTGACAACAAATAATTTATCTCGTTATAATAGGTAAGAATGACTTGATTTGTTCGTCTGATATTGAAGTTTGGAAGGAGGAAACCCGGTAGAGATAGATGGATCTAAGGTTTAACTTATTCGATTCATCTGTCTTGAAGGGTAATGCTTATGAAACGCACTTTTCAGCCAAGCAATCGGAGAAGAAAAAACGTGCATGGCTTTCGTAAACGCATGAGCACGAAAAATGGCCGTAAGATATTGAAGAATCGTCGCCGCAAAGGCAGAAAAGTTTTGACCGCTTAAGGGGCCACCAATTAAGAGTGGCCTTTTTTTCTAAAATTGCAGACGAGCAACGTTTAAATTGCCCCTCTATGGTAAAATATGGGGTTGATCTGAGGATCAATCTATTTTTACCTAATAAAAGCATACAAAATAAGGGTCGTAAGCCACCCGTATGGTTGAAGCTGTACGTAAAGGGGCTTTTGCTAATGCGAAAAGAACATCGACTTCGACAACGGAGTGACTTTCGCCGGGTATTTCGTTGCGGGAAATCTGTGGCGAATCGTCAATTCGTACTCTATTCTTATGCTCGCAAGGATAATGGTCCGGTAAGGATTGGGATTTCCGTAAGCAAAAAAGTGGGCAATGCTGTAGTCCGGAATCGGATTCGTCGTCGAGTGAAAGAGGTTGTTCGTCAATGGACGGAGCAATTACCTGAGCAGAATGATTTTATTATTATTGCACGTCGCCCGGCCGCTGAGATGGATTATAAGCAAATCCAATCCAGTTTACGGCACGTTTTTAATAAAGGCAATGCGTTTAGAAAACAGGAGACCAAGGCGGGAAAATACCGGGAATACCAAAAATAAAATAACCGCTTAGGTATAGGAGTACTTGTTAACTGTGGGAATCTCCTCAACTAAGGGAGAATGATATAATCAGGAAAGAAGGGGCGACCTATTCCACAACGCTTCACGGGGGTAGAGGTAAGTTGAAGGCGATTGCCATTGGTTTAATTCGGTTTTACCGTCGATTTATTTCTCCACTAAAGCCACCTGTATGCCGGTTTGCTCCTACTTGTTCAGAGTATGGGCTGATTGCCATAACTCGCTATGGAGTATTTCGTGGAGGATGGTTAACAGCCAAGCGCATTGCTAAGTGCCATCCATTTCATCCTGGTGGCTATGATCCTGTACCATAAGCTATTACATAATAGTGAGACTGATGTTATTCCTGTTGATTCCCGCGCCGGTTGTCTAACAAGGAGGAGTTTCTTTTGTCGGTAAGACGCGGAATTATTATTGTCGCGCTACTTTCGGTTATTGTAGCGTTGACTGGATGTTCGCCCGATTTTTCAGAATATGAACCCATTGATCCTGATAAAGCAGGCTTTTGGCATAAATATTTTGTTCTACCTTTGGTAAATGCCCTGGATTGGTTTAAGGATTTGCTTGGTAATTATGGGCTATCCATATTGGCAGTAACACTGATTATTCGGGTAATTGTGCTACCCCTTACAATCAAACAGATGAAAAGTCAGAAAGCGATGCAGGAACTGCAGCCTGAGCTGACAAAGTTACGAGAGAAGTACAAAAAGAATCAGCAGAAGTTACAAGAAGAAACGATGAAACTGTTCCAAAAACATAATGTAAATCCCCTCTCAGGTTGTTTCCCGATTTTAATCCAGATGCCGATTTTGATTGCTTTTTATCAAGCGATTATTTACAACCCCCATATTGCGAAATCCAATTTTTTATGGGTCCAATTGGGACAACCTGATAGTACCTACTTATTACCTATCTTGGCTGCATTAACAACCTATTTTCAATCTTTAATGATGGGCTCGGCAAACAATCCACAAACTCGGGCTTTTATGTGGATTATGCCGATTATGATCTTTGTGATCTCCATCAACTTCCCAGCAGCCTTACCACTCTACTGGATTTACGGAAACCTTTTTGGTATGGTACAGTACTACTTTATAGGTAAGCATTATAGAGTAGCCGACGCTACAAAGTAATAACGGGAGGGTGCACCCGTTGCGACAAGTTATTGTATCGGCAGAGTCGGTGGAAAAGGCAGTCGACGAGGCTTTGGTTCAACTTCATACTACTCGTGATAAAGTGAAAGTAACGGTCTTGGATACTCCCAGAAAGGGTTTGTTTGGTTTTTTTGCCCGCGAAGCCCGTGTGCAAGTTGAGAGAATGACGGATCCGGTGGATGAGGCGGTACAGTTTTTACGTAACGTGATTCGGACCATGCATGTATCGGCGGAAGTTGAGGTGGTATCCAGGGATCCAATTCTACTCAATTTAAAGGGAGAAGAAATTGGTCTTTTGATTGGTCGCCATGGTCAAACTTTGGATGCACTCCAATATTTAACATCGGTAGTGGCCAATCGACATTCAGATCGATATACGCGATTGATTTTAGATGCAGAAGGGTATCGTGAACGTCGCCAGAAGGCATTACAGGATTTGTCCAGTCGTTTGGCGCGTAAAGTTCTGAGCACAGGTAAGAAAGTTGTTCTAGAGCCAATGCCGCCTGCAGAGCGAAAAATCATTCATTTGTACATTAAGGATATAGATGGACTTACAACCCAAAGTGAAGGGGTTGAACCAAACCGCCGCGTTACCATTTTGCCTATATCAACACCTAATTCTACGAAGGAAAATGAATGAAACACCAATGCCTCCTCGTTATTCGGGGAGTTTTTTGTCTTTTTTGGAGTAGACTTAAGAAGGGAGGGCTTGGTTGTCTTGTAAGCCGAAAATGGTTGAATTCGGACAACCAATTCTCCTTGATTTCAATATAGTCATTTTATCCGTTAGATGATTTGATTCACATGTGGATAGTACCTATTATCGATGTTTCCAGTTTTTCAACTCCCTTGATGATATGTAAATACCCATCCAAAAAGATAATGGGGTCTACCATGTGAACAATGAGTAAAATACACATTTCATCTTTAGGCCCAAAGAAAGAACGTAGTATTTTATTATGCTTTTAAAGGGAACAATGGGATCATCATTAATAGTCGATGTACACTGATAAAAAGAGATAGACTCAGGCCCCTACTATAAGTAAGTTTATGTAAGTTCTATTACTTAATGTGATAAAATTAGTTTATAAAGTTTTGAGGTGAAGGGGATGGAAACGGAAACAATCGCTGCAATATCGACTCCAATTGGCGAGGGTGGAATCGCTGTTATCCGGGTGAGTGGTTCAGAAGCAGTTCAGATCGTAGATAAAGTATTTAAAGGCCGTGTTTCACTTTCTGAAGTGGAGAGCCATACTGTTCATTATGGGCATATTGTTCATCCTACCACTGGTGAGCGGATTGATGAAGTACTTGTGACAGTAATGCTTAAACCACGCACTTTTACTCGTGAAGATGTAGTTGAAGTAAGTTGCCATGGCGGGGTTATTCCGGTGCAATCCACTTTGGAGGCAATTTTACTGGCAGGAGCAAGGATTGCAGAACCTGGTGAATTTACGAAGCGGGCATTTTTAAATGGTCGAATTGATCTTTCCCAAGCGGAAGCTGTGATTGATATGATTCGTTCCAAGACCGATAAAGCGGCGAAAGTGGCTATGTCACAGGTAGAAGGTCGGTTATCAAAGTTAATTCAAAAATTGCGGCAATCAATTCTAGAGTCTTTGGCACACCTAGCTGTAAATGTTGATTATCCTGAGTATGATGCAGAGGAAATGACAGCAGAGTTAATCTTGGAGCGAAGTAAGGAAATTATACAGGAGATTGACCAATTATTAAGTACTGCTAGACAAGGTAAAATCTTACGGGAAGGAATTTCTACTGTAATTGTGGGGCGACCCAATGTAGGAAAGTCTTCCTTACTAAATGCTTTAGCACAGGAAAATCGAGCGATTGTTACAGATATTCCCGGAACTACTCGTGATGTGATTGAAGAGTATGTAAATATACGGGGGGTTCCCTTACGATTAATCGATACTGCAGGAATACGAGAGACCGATGATGTGGTAGAAAAAATTGGTGTTGAGCGCTCGCGCCATGAGTTGGAACAAGCGGATCTCGTTTTAATGGTACTCAACTATAATGAACCTTTAACAGAAGATGATAAAAAATTGCTTGATTTGGTATCGAATCAAACAGCGATCGTTATTGTTAACAAAACAGATCTTTCACAAGAGCTTTCATTGGATGAAGTTCGACAACGAATTGGTGATCTTCCTCTTATTACAATGTCTTTAAAAGAGGAAAAAGGAATTGAGGAATTGGAACAAGCGATTGCTAGCCTGTTTTTTTCTGGTCATGTGGAAACGGATGAGATTACCTATGTATCCAATGTTCGTCACATTCATTTATTACAGCAGGCACGCCAAAGTGTGCAAGAAGTAATTAATGGGATTGAAGCAGGAATCCCACTGGATATCGTAGAAATTGATTTAAAAAACGCATGGCAATATCTGGGTGAGATCATTGGTGATGCTGTATCGGAAGATCTGATTGATCAAATCTTTTCCCAGTTTTGCCTCGGGAAATAAAAAGGGGGGAAAGGAAATGAGTTATGTTGGCGGAAGCTATGATGTAATCGTAGTTGGTGCAGGACATGCTGGTTGTGAGGCGGCTTTGGCTGCAGCAAGGATGGGATGTTCAACATTACTTATTACTTTAAGTCTGGATATGATTGCTTACATGCCATGTAATCCCTCGATCGGTGGTCCCGCCAAAGGACATGTAGTTCGGGAGATTGATGCCTTGGGGGGAGAAATGGGGAAGGTAATTGATAAGACTCATATTCAAATGAGAATGCTAAATACAGGAAAAGGACCCGCTGTCTATGCGCTACGGGCCCAAGCCGATAAAGTATTATATCAGCAGGAGATGAAGCGGACACTCGAACAAACACCTAACCTCACTTTGCATCAGAATATGGTGGAAAAGCTAGTTGTTGAGAAGGGCGTCTGCCGAGGAGTTATCACTCGGACTGGTGCCATATACTACGGGAAAGCTGTTGTTGTTACGACAGGTACCTATTTGCGTGGTAAGATTTTTATCGGTGACCTTGCGTATGAAAGCGGTCCAAATAATGAGCAGCCATCGATTAGTTTAGCTCATAATCTGATGGAATTGGGCTTTGAGATGGTACGATTTAAAACTGGAACTCCTCCCCGAGTAAACAAAAATACCATTGATACGGAGAAAATGGAAATCCAATTAGGGGATGACAAGCCACTTGCTTTTTCATATGAAACAACAGAGTATATTACAGATCAGCTTCCTTGCTGGCTTACTTATACAAATCAGAAAACTCATGAATATATTCGAGCGAATTTACATAGAGCTCCGATGTATTCAGGAGTGATCGAAGGGCAGGGTCCACGGTATTGTCCATCTATTGAAGATAAGATTGTACGTTTTGCAGATCGAAACAGGCATCAGGTGTTTTTGGAGCCTGAGGGGCGTAATACACAAGAAATATATGTGCAGGGATTATCCACAAGTCTTCCAGAAGATGTACAGCTTGCGATGCTCCGAACCATTAAGGGATTGGAGCGTGCTGAGATGATGCGTACAGGGTACGCTATAGAGTACGATGCAATTGTTCCTACTCAACTGTGGCCAAGCTTAGAGACCAAAAAGGTAGAAGGATTATTTACTGCAGGTCAGATTAATGGTACTTCAGGATATGAAGAAGCCGCCGGACAAGGGATTATGGCAGGAATTAATGCAGCACGTAAAGTACAAGGAAAAGAGCCTTTAATTCTGGACCGATCACAAGCCTATATTGGGGTATTAATCGATGACCTTGTAACAAAGGGAACTCGAGAACCTTACCGCTTGCTTACTTCCCGGGCGGAGTATCGCTTGCTTTTGCGACATGATAATGCCGATTTGCGTCTAACGGAAATCGGTTATGAAATTGGGCTTATACCAGAAGAACGGTACCAGCGCTTTTTGAAGAAGAAGAAAGCGATTGAACAGGAAATCAAGCGATTACGAGAAACTCGAGTTAAGCCAGATCCTGAAATTCAAGCGATTCTAAAGGAGGCAAATTCCACACCTTTACAACAAGCGACGGACTTAGCTCACCTATTGAAACGACCAGAAATTAATTATTCCCATATTGAACGTATCGCCCCATCTATAGAAACGATCGCACCAGAAGTAGCAGAGCAGGTGGAAATTCAACTGAAATATGAAGGATATATTCGTAAGTCACTTCAGCAGGTGGAGAAAATGAAGCGAATGGAGAATAAGCGAATTCCTCCTTGGATTGATTATGATAAGATTACCGGGATATCCTCTGAAGCGAGGGAGAAGCTAAAAGAGGTTCAACCCCTATCATTGGGACAGGCCCTTCGAATCTCCGGTGTAAATCCAGCAGATGTCTCCATTTTGATGGTTCATATTGAGCAAGATGGAAAAGTGTATGGTTCAAACTAGGTAAATAGTAAAAATTGCGGGCCGGGCCGATCACAAGGATCGATCCGGTTTTTTTCTACGGAGGGTTAAGCATGCAATCTTATTCAGAATGGCTTCGAATAGAGGCAGAAAAGAAAGGGATACTTTTGTCTACAGAGCAGTTGGAGCAATTTGCTCTATACTTTAAACGGCTAGTTGAGACCAACCGTCAGTTTAATCTGACAGCAATCACTGATGAGGAAGGGGTTTATATTAAACACTTTTATGATTCCCTCATTGTCGCTACACAAGTACCCTTTAACAATATTGATTCAATGATTGATATCGGTACGGGAGCAGGATTTCCGGGCATCCCACTTAAAATTGCCTTTCCCCATTTACGTTTGGTCTTATTAGATTCCTTACAGAAACGAATCTCTTTTATGACCGGTGTTGTGGAGGAGTTGGGACTTAAGGATGTGCGATTAATTCATGGCCGGGCGGAAGAAGTGGGAAATCAAAAAAACGAACGGGAGAGATTCGATCTTGCTACCGCTCGTGCGGTTGCGAGACTAAATGTTTTAGCTGAATATTGTTTGCCTTTTGTTAAAGTGGGTGGTTATTTTGTAGCGATGAAAGGAAAGGAAGTAAAGGCCGAAATCACTGAGGCACAGGGGGCCCTTCAGAAATTAGGGGGTGGGGACCTATCTGTTCATAGATCTTTATTACCTAAGGAGTATGGTGAAAGAAACTTATTGTTGGTCCACAAAAAAAGAAAAACACCAAAGACTTACCCCAGACGGCCTGGAACACCTTCGCGGAATCCACTTCGCTAATTTAATAATATAGAAATAGAAAGGGTAGAGTATACAGCCTCATGCAAATCCTTTAACTTTCTTAGGATTGCATGTAAATCGCTGAATACACTACCCTGACTACCCAGTTAGCGATCTCTTATCCCAGGTTATTAATTAAACTATTCAAACCACGTAAAGCCAGCTTTCTTTTCTTAGACTGCAGGTCGTTGATGCTATTTTCATCTTCAAAAGGATTAGATAAATCCTCCCATGAATTTGAACCATAGGGATCTTCAAAATCAATATAGTCTTGCTTTAAACCATCTGTTTTCGTGGTTTGTACATTTTGTTTTATGATCTGGCGAGAAGCTTCTTGAGGTGGAATAACTGCGTCTTCCCTCTGTAATCTAGGAGCATTTTTTGTGGTTGCGGTATTCTTTTTCTGACTTTGCCCATCTTCCCAAACTTGTTGGCGTTGGATATTTTTTTTGGGTAAGATGCTTTCTTGGAGGTCCGTTAAATTGGTAGAAGTAGGGCTTGTTCGCGTAATTGCTTCCATGCTTGAAGAGACAGTTTTTTTGGTGGACTCTTTTTTCTGAGCGAAGGGAGCGATCGAAGGTGTTTCTTGAGAATATGAAAAGGTTTCTTTTTTTAATTCCTCATCGACATTTGGATTGAAGAAGCTAAGATCATGCGTTAGGTGTTCTTTCTGCCGGAGTCCGCCAATTAATTTTTGTCGTTGTCTCATTTCTCGCTCATGAACAATAGAATTTGTCTCTTCTGGTTGAATCAGCTTTAATTCGTTTATCCCCTTTGTAGAAGCAGTTTCCGATGTATTTATGGATGATGGAGTTCCTCGGCGAAGCATTTTTCCGCGAATTTTTGTTTCCCGCTCTTGAAGGATCGATTCTTTTTTATCAATGGTTTCAGGTCCAAATGGAGGAGTAGACTCAGATTCAGATGGCCATTTCTGTCTCCTTCTTCTGTCTGTTGATTGCAGGGGAGAAGATGTATGGAGATGATTTCCCTTTTCCTCCACGGGACGGGGTTGGAATGGTTCCAATCGCCCCTCATAAATCCTGGTTTCCTGAGCAGGTGCTGGCTCCTCTCTCGTGGGTAATTTGGTTTGAAATGGTCCCAGTCTTGGCTTTTCCTGTTTTTGAGGTTGAAAGGGCAATCGTCTCCGCTCATAGCTGCTCCGCCCGACGGTACTCTTTTTTGGGGAGGAATCAGCTCTTTGTGATTGAAAAGGTTCCAATCTCATTTTTGATGCTTTTGCTTTTGTTTGAAATGGCCGGATATTATGTGGATTTATTGTGTTTTGTTCTACTAACTCAGTTTGGGATCTCTGGGAGCGGGTGTGAATCTCCTTTTTCTCTATGTCATATTCGCTATGGGAATCAATGATTTGAGGATGATACAGTTCTCGTTGTTTTCGAGACGAAGGTCCATACTCTTCAGAGGATAATGACTCAGAAGAGTGAGGTTCCTCGTTATATTGAGGAAGGAAATTATAATAATTTTGCTGTTGAGCCATCTCTCGATTATTATTATCTTGAGTGTGAAGAATGTAGACTGCAGTATATGGATTATCAGCAGGCTTTTGAGATTCAATCGTTAATTTTTGAAAATTCTCTTCAGGAAAATCATGAATAACATCAATTTCTCGTAAACTATGACCCCGTGTAGGTTCCTCTGCGGAGCTCGTGCACATAACGGAGGCAACAGTCCCTGAATTAAGCGTTAAAAGAAGAGTCGAACATCCTGTTCGCGCTGCAGCCATGGCAGCTTTTGCACCTGCAGGACTCGTACCAATGATGATTACGTCATACTTTCCGCCTCGGAACTGCATTGATTTCCCCTCCTTTTCCCAAGATATTGATCCGGGATACTAAACTTATAAAATAATTCTTTATTTTTATCCACCAAAATTCTTATTTCACGACTTTTAAGGAAAATGACAAATTACTTTGGTAAAATAAGTAGGTATTACAAAATATTTTTAACCCCTACATATAAGTTAATTTTTCTTTGTAAACCCTTTCGACTTGTAACTTATAAGATTTGTTTGTAAGACACCAGGAAGTGTTTTCTATCTATCCGAAGTTTTTGGCTCTTTTTTCACTGATCATAGTAAATGTACATTATTAGATGATTGTACTTTTACAATAGGGATTCTTCTCTTACCCCTTTAATAGATTTGAGGTATACCGCTATGCCCTTAT
>CALJVA010000178.1 GCA_937975135.1 uncultured Thermoactinomycetaceae bacterium
GTTGAGTTTTCCCTCTTTGGCAGCGGCTAAAAACCCGGTAATGTAGTCCAGTACAACAAATGTGAGTAAGATTGATAACAACGACGACCACCCCCCAAAAAGATAAGAGGCGGCCGCGCCGCCTATTGCGATGATTGTTTTGAACAGATTTTCCACGTTCTCTCCCCCCTCAAATAAAAAACACCCGCGTGGGTGTTGGCGCACAATATCGTCCTATTGTGAATTCAGAAGACTTACTAATTCGTTATACTCGGATTGTGTAATGCGGTTATTAAGCAAGAAAACATCAAGTTTGAACATCATTTCTTCTTTTGTGCCGTACAACCCGTTCTCAATCACCGTTTTGCAAAGAGTGTACGTGCTCATCTACACCACCCCCAATTCGAGCATTGATACACGGAAATCTAAGTCTAACAAAAAAGCGGCTTCCGCCATCTTTTCGTCGATGTCCCACTCCTGTCCATCAGCAAGCTGGTATTGTGACCAATCCTTGATACCACGAAAGACGAATACCTCTGTATCTCCGTTATACCCGATGATAGAGTCTGAAGTTTTGACGATCTTTTTTGCTTCATAACTTTCACCAAAAGCGAATAGGCGTTTCATCGAATTACCCCTCCTGCATGCTCTGATTCAGCCGTAATCCCCGAAGGTTGTGACTCGTTTTTCATGATTGTGCCAGCAATAGTTCTCAACCCTATAGAATTATTATTGCCTGTATTGTTAGAACTAAAAATCCTGCTCGTCTGAAAGCATTGAATAGCTGCATTTATATTACTCCCGCCTGTAATATTTGATATGTCGCTATTAGTTACGTTAACAAGCGAGTGTGCCCCAGCCTGAATCCCATAATTACTTTCGCTATTAATTCTTCCTGTTTTGTCTACTTTACAATTACTAGCCCTTCCAGCAAGACACCGAGCAAAAACGATTGCACCAGACATACTGGAAGAACCTAGCACTTTAATGCCGTATATATACGTTACACATGTGCAACCCAAAAATCTTACAAAGCCATCAATGACATAATCGTCAGCTTCTTCCAGATCGCTGCCTCCTCTTAAATAAAAGGTTCCCGCTCCGATCAGATTATGGATGTCCACATTCTCCACATAAGTTCCTGGGGCAAGCTGGATAGTTACAGTATGATCAGCATCAATGATCAAGTTTGTTATTTTCTCTACAGCGGCACCAATAGTTTGCAATGGTTGTGACTGGGTTCCAGGATTGGCGTCATTGCCGTTCGTCGCATCAACGTAAATTGTAACGCTATCAGTCGTTTTTAGCCCATGCACATTATCTTTCACAGTTTCCGCAAAGTGCGACGTAACGGTTTGATCTAGTGCATTTAAATCAGTATTAAGTGCAGCCTTTTCCTGAAACTCCTTCAACACTCTGTATGTTCTTCCAAAAAGCCAATTGAACCAACTTGCAGGCGGTTTTTCATTCGGCAGCCACCCCTCTACCCGCTTCG
>CALJVA010000179.1 GCA_937975135.1 uncultured Thermoactinomycetaceae bacterium
TGGCTTTTCCGGCATCTTAAATGGAAGGCCAGTGAAGGGGAGTGTCAAACCTTTTACCAAAAGCTTCTCCATTGTTTGTTCACTCTCACTAGTGCTTCCAAATAAAAATAATCACCCCAGATCGTAAATTCATTCGCTCCGTCATTTCTATGGTAGACACCTTCCAAAATTAAGCCGGAGGACAGCGCTTTATTCTCCCTATTATAGTATTTCTGATACAGTGAGCTTAATATCTCCTTCCCAATTTGAAGATACATATCTCCACTACCATCTAGGTGTGTGGCAAGTTCTAACAATCCACATACGGCTATAGAAGCCGCTGAACTGTCTTTTAGATCTGGGTTTTGGTCGGTGAACGACAAATCCCAGTACGGCACACTATCTTGAGGCAAGCGCGTTAAAAAATAGTCAGCTGCTTTCTTTGCGAACTGTAAAAAGTTTCTGTCTCGCGTGTACTTATAACATAGGGCGAAACCGTATATCGCCCAAGCTTGTCCCCTCGCCCACGTGGACTCGTCACATCGTCCTTGGTAAGTTTTTCCTGTTAGAGGGGTCCCTGTATTTAAATCCACGAGATAAATGTGATACGTTGAACCGTCATGTCTTACTAAAGTTTTTGCCGTTGTCTTGGCGTGATCCACTGCGATTCTTGCTAACGACCCATCTCCCGATTCTTCTGCCGCCCAAAACAGTAGTGGCAGATTCATCATCGTGTCTATCATAAGGTCAACCTTCATAGTTTCATTTTCCCATGCTTTAATGTATTTCCCTCGTTTGTGGTATCTCTTGGCCAATTTGTAAGCAGCCTCTATGGCCATCCTCCGGGCCTGTTTATCACCCGTCAACTTGTACAACGCTACCGAGGACAGTGTAAAAAGGAACCCCAAGTCGTGTGTGTCTGTATATCCAGTTTCCAGCCGTTTTTTAAAATCATTAAGATAACCGTCACGATGCTTTAAAAAACGTTCATCTCGTGTATAGTCGTAACACAAGTAGACCATCCCAATCCAAAAAGAGCTGGTCCATAAAGCATTCGGTTCCTTTTTGTAACTTCCATTCGTACTGACGTGCGGGTAAGATCCCACATATTCATCCAGTCTTTCCCGAATATCTGCTATTGCGTCGTCCAAAGCACGTTTAAACATTGTACACACCACGTTATACATTGTTCTCTTCAAATATTTTGTCTAAGTACGTTTTGGCATCATCTCTTAAGTGTTTAAAGGGGCTGCGGCAGCCGTTGCATTCAATCCCCTTCTTCTCAAGACCGTACTTAATACCTTGATTCACACCTACTTTAATTAAAGCTTCAATTACGTTGTTGGCTTCTCTCTGAATTCGCAACGCATCTTTCATATTGTTCTCATGGAACAATTGGTAAATCTTCACAAATTTTTCTGCCATTAAGTTAAATGTGCTGCCGATCGCACCGTCAGCTCCCATCGTTAAACTCGCGAGAAACACTTCGTCATGTCCACTCAACACATGTTTATCGTTTCGGCACTTCAACCGTTCGACCTCAAATACATTCAGAGAGGTATGTTTCACACCGATAATTCGGTCGTCCGACAAAATGTCTTCTAAATTTTCCAATGACAATTGAACACCTGACAAGACAGGAAAGTTATAAACGATCATCGGAATATCCACTTTTTCTACAATGGCTTTATAGTGTTTTTTAATTTCCTCAAAAGAAAATTTGTAGTAGAATGGCGGGATTGCCGATATGGCATCGGCGCCGGCTTTCTCACCGTATACAGCTAATTCAATCGACTCCGCTGTTCCGATATTGCCAACATGATAGATGACTGTACCTTCCCCGTTAACTTCATCCACCACGATGTCTATCAGTTTTTTTCTTTCATTCATGCTGAGCACAAACGCTTCAGCGGTACTCCCGCCAACGTAAAAACCGGTGCACTGCTTTTCTAAGTTCATTCTGATTACTTTTCTTAACGACGTTTCATTTATATTCCCTTCCTTGGTGTAAGGTGTAACAAGTGCCGGGATAATTCCTTTAAATTTTTTCATAAATGTAATCCTCTTTTCTATCGACGTTAACTTTTAATAGATCCTTCTGTTAAACCTGCAATTAACTGCTTTTGTATAACGGCGAATAAAATAATAACGGGTATCGTCGTCGCAACACCGCTCGCCATCACTCCCCCCCAGTTAGCTTTACCCATACTATCCATTAATTCTGCGATCCCTAACTGTATCGTCTTTGCCTCTGTCGAGTTTGTGAGGATTAAAGCGTATTGATAGTCGTTCCAACTTAAAATAAATGCATACAGGACGACAGCAACCAAACCAGGAACAACGAGAGGAAAAATCACTTTATAAAATGTCTGGAGTTTATTACAGCCGTCAATTAGTGCCGCTTCTTCTAATTCTCTGGGCAACGTCCGAAAAAAACCCATCATTAACCAAACGCCAATTGGGATCGTGGCAGTACCGTAGATCAAAATAAGGACGAGTTTCGTATCCAGAATTCCCCAGCTAGCAGCCATTTGGTACCACGGCACCATAATTAACGGGCCTTGAAACATTTGGGACAACAGTAGAAATAAACCTATGCTCTTCGCTCCCGGAAAGTTAAATCTACCGAGTGCATATCCTCCTGTAGCGGCAAACAACATCGTCATGAGAGCTGTAACGACAGACACATAAACGGAGTTGTACATGAGCTTGGCAAAATTTAAATCTATTGACGTGATGAGCCATTTATAGTGTTCAAAAGTGACAGGTTTAGGGACCCAGTTCGGCACGACGCTGAAAATTTCCTGATCTGTCTTTAAGCTACTTGACAACATCCAGAGATTTGGAAGTAAAACAAACAGCATGAGGACCGTCAGGCTAGCGTATATCAAAACTTTATTGAATACTTTTCGATGGGACATGTGATCACACACCTTAGTCATTGTTAAGGCGATAAAGCACTTTAAAGTAGATCACCACAAACACAATCATGGCGAACATTGACAGTACGGCTACTGCCGAACCCACACCCATATCAAAATTTTGAAATGCTTTCGTGTAAATGTAAGTCGGGAGTATGCTGGTTTCGACCCCTGGACCGCCGGCTGTCAATACCCAAATCATCTCAAACTTCGTCCACGTAAGGACGATGCTTATCATGGTGGATACGACTAAAATCGGCATCATTACTGGAATTGTCACTCTATAAAAGGCCTGGAGTTTGGAACATCCATCGATGTAGGCCGCTTCGAGGAGCGAATAGGGAACGCCCTGAAGGCCAGCCAACACCATAATGGTCGCGTAAGGTAACCCTTTCCAAATAGATGCCAACAGTACGGCCGGCCATACAGTTGTCGAATCTCCCAGCCAGACGATATCGGTATTCAAATAATAGTTCAACAAGCCGTAATCTCCGTCATAAATCCACTTCCAGATTAACCCCATGATGACGACGGGCGTCACCCACGGAACCATCATCAAACCTCTCCACAAAAACCTCAATTTCAGTTTTTGGTTTAAAATGACAGCAGCAGGAATCGCAAGTGCGTATTGAAAAACGGTAGAAGCCAGAACCCATACGAAGCTGTTCAAAACGATCGTCCAAAAATTTGGATCGCGAAACAGCAACTCCTTATAATTTTCTAATCCTACATAATTCCCGCTGCCTGGTTTTATAAATGATAAATCGGTAAAGCTCAACCTGACAGATTCAACTAACGGATAGATTTGAAAGACTAAAAGATAAAGAAGTGTGGGGAGAATGAACATATAGGCTATGTTGAACTTCTTAAAGTTGAGTTTTATTGTGTCGAACATAATATCCACTCCCATGACTGCAACCAACTATCGACCTGCTTTTTAATTTTCTTTAATCTTTTCGATTCCATTCCTTATTTCTTCGTACGCCTCTTCTGGAGTGATCTCCCGCTTTAACATTCTAACTAAAGCACTTTGTACAACTTTCTCCATTTGATTTTGCATTAAAATTTTGGGCATTGGCACTCCGTACTGTTCAGCAAGTTCGCTCCACTTTTGGGATAGCGCGACGTGCTGTTTGTAAACATCCGGGTACACAGATTCAGCTACTTCTTCCAACATAGCGGTTTCAACAAAATTTGCCGCAGTCGTATTTATGGAACCGCCCCATTGTGCTAACATGTCGGGACTCATGAGCGCCTCAATCACTTTCCAAGCTGCTTCCTTGTGTTTAGAATCCTTAAACATTGCCATCCCGACTGCCCCGACCATGATTTGAGGTTTATCAGCAGATGGGCCAGCAGGAAAAGCAAAAGGTCTTGTCCTGTCCATAGCTTCATTCCCGTGATCTATAACATTTGCCGTAAAGTAATTTCCCGTATGCATTATTCCGACATCCCCTGCTTCCCACGCTTTAAACAATTCGGGATACTCCCACGTTATTTGGGATTCGGGCATATCTCCAGCGATATCGTTAAAAAAGTGCAGTACTTCAAGGTATTTCTCTTTGTTTGAATCATCTACTTGATCCGGAACTAGATCGTTGCTTAATGACACCATCATAAAATCACGAAACGCAAATCTTCCCTCTCCCCCGTTCGCCATAGCATAGCCGTATTTTCCGTTTTCTTTAAGCGTATGACTAGCGGAGATAACATCATCCCACGTTTCTGGAGTATCAATGCCGTATGCTTCAAACAGTTGGGTATTCAAAACGTGCGAGTAAATAATGGCCAGTCCCGGAACAGCATAAAGGGTCCCGCCACTTTGCATATTTTCCCATGCAGCCGGAATGAATTTTTCTTCGTTAATAGCATCGTTAAGGTAGCCATCCAATGGCTCCAAGGCATCCATAGCGACCGGATTCGTGATATCCTGAACCATCATCAGGTCAGGAGAATCCCCAGATTGCACCATGACCGCCATTTTTTGTTCCATATCTGACCAGCTTAAAAAAATAAATTCAATGTTGATCCCGGAATAATCGCTTTCAACTTTTTCCTTAAGTTTTGCCGCCACCTCTTTTTCGGTCTCACTCGTCCCCGGCCACATGATTTTTAGGTTTGCCTTCAATTCACCACTATTAGAATGATCTTCCTCCTGGCTCGCCGTTTCGGAATTCCCGCAACCAGCTAAAGAAAACGCTAACAACAAACACAAGAAAACAAACAGCAACTTTCTGTGCAAGGCAGTTTCCTCCTAACTCTATATTATTTAACCCCTAATTTTTTGGGGTTATATCCTTTTTTACTGCTTCCCCTGATTTCAATGTTTGGCTGTATTACGACAGTTTTGTTACGATTGACCGTTTTGCCGCTCAACATATCAAGCAACAATTTTGCAGCTTGTTGGCCAACATCGTACCCTTTAAAGTCCACTGATGTCAGTTCACCTGGAATACTATTGCATATATAGTAATTGTTGTTGTACCCGACGACACCAAAATTTCGATCGAAATCCGATTCGTTAATCGCATTAATGATCCCCATCGCAATCAGATCATCGAAGCAAAAGAATGCATCCGGTATCTCTTCCAGGCTTAACAATTCTTTCGCCTTTCTGTATCCAATCTTGTTCACTTTGTCCACGTCAATGTAAGCGGACGAATACTCCTCAAAACAGACGTACTTTTCATCTATGTCGAGGCCAGCTTCAGCTAAGGCGGCCATATACCCTTGATACCTTTCAACCGAAACGGAGTAATATATGTTCGCAACATATGCAATTCTCTTATACCCTTGTTCAATGAGATGTTTAGTCGCTATATACCCGCCGTAAAAACTGTTGGAGATAACTTTTGGAGATTGTATGCCGGGAAGCCCTCTGTTGCAAGCGACAAAGGGGATGTTTTTTTCTTTCAGTCTTTTAAAAGGAGCCGTATCTCCGTCTTCAATCACAGAAGGAACAATTACGATTCCATTCACACCGGCACTGATCATGTTGTGAATATACTGTTTCTGTTTTTGCGGGTCGTTATCCGTATTACACACTTGGGTATTAATATTGTGTTGACTTGCCACGTCTTCGATTCCTCGTAAAATTTCAGGGTATGTGTCGTGTAAGATGTTCGGTATAATGACTCCCCACTGAAAAACGGGTAATTTTTCTGATCTTCGAGCACAGTCTGCTACATACGTACCACTACCGTCTTTCGTATAAAGATATCCTTCTCCCACTAGTTCAGAAATTGCACGTTCTACTGTTGTTCTTGTAACGTTAAACTCTTTGGCTAACTGAGTACGAGAAGGGATACGTTGGTTAGCGTTTAAGGATTGAAGCAGTTCTAATATACGTCTTTTCACTTGTTTGTATAGAAGTTGATTTTCTTTCATCTTCTCTCTCCAAAGATTCGTAATCAAAAATATTAGACCGTCTGGTTTTAAAAATCTGTACGTCTGATTTTACTATAACAGCTACACGCTTGTTTGTCAACCGACTGTTTCCAGTACCGCAAAAGTTGTTTCCTCACTCTTCTCTAGAACTGTTTTGTTGCGTATTTTCCTTAAGTTTAAACTAATTTAGGCTAAAGTGTCGATCTGTCGTCAACTTGATTTATCTAAATAGGTTGACTAGTTAGACAAATGGTAGTACGCTAAAATTAGACAGTCAGGTTTTATACTAGACTGTTCGGTTTACTTATTAAACTGAAGGAGGTGCGAATTCCTAGCAACAAAAAGGATGCTCTCTATTCTTGAAATCTTTGAAATGAATTGAGAAAGGATGTCAGTCATGCCTTTAACTAAAATTCTAAAGATATTCGGTATGCTTCTCCTCATTTTTTCGCTTCAATGTACTATTTTTCCTCACGCATTTGATCAAGCAGAAGCAAAGGAATTAAAACGTGTCACTGTTTTCCAATCAGGGACAGAAGGATACGATACATTTCGTATTCCGGCAATGATTAGAGCCAATGACGGTACGTTGCTTGCGTTTGCTGAAGGGCGCGTGGAAGGTGCCGGCGATTCGGGCAATATAGATTTAGTGTTAAAGCGCTCTTTTGACAACGGGAAAACCTGGGGTCCACTTCAAGTGATAGGTGACAACGGAGACAACGTGTTCGGAAATCCTGCACCCGTCGTTGACCGCAAGACCGGAACAATCGTTCTGCTGAGTACACATAATGCGGGAAACGTTAGTGAAATGGAAATTCGCCGGGGGGAAGTCACACAAGAACAAACTAGACGAATATTCGTCCAGTACAGCTACGACTCAGGTGGAACATGGACTGAACCAGCGGAGATCACTAAAACAACTAAAAGAGGAAATTGGAGGTGGTATGCGACAGGACCCGGACACGGAATTCAACTAAAGTATAATCGAAAGTATAATGGGCGCCTTATCATACCAGCAAACCACTCCGTTGCACCTCCTGCCCATTCTGAGGATGACGGTTCAGAAAACAAGTACTTAAGTTCGCATGTATTATATAGTGATGACGGTGGATACAGTTGGGAAATCGGGGCAGTTGATGAAACATACGGAGACATTAATTCCTATTACGCCAATGAACAGACAGCAGCAGAACTTAAAAATGGCAAGATTTACTTCAATAGCCGAAATCAATACGGCAGCGGAAGTAATCGGCTTGCGACCTATAGTTCAAATGGAGGTTTAACATACAACCAGCCATTCCAACCAGTAGCAGATTTAATAACACCCGTAGTTCAAGGGTCTGTCCTGCACTTCTCAAGCAAAAATCTTCTCATCTTTTCCTCGCCAGGGGATCCAAACGAACGCAAAAATCTAACCGTAAGCTATAGTAACCATAATGGAAAGAAATGGAGAACTCGCTTTGTAATTCCGGGTTACGCCGCTTACTCAGATCTCGTATCTGTAGGAGACAACGTTGGCGTTCTTTTTGAAAACGGTATAGATGGTC
>CALJVA010000180.1 GCA_937975135.1 uncultured Thermoactinomycetaceae bacterium
AACATCGCCTTTCACTCTCAGTAGAGGAACGGGTTTCCGTAGGAATGATCACGCCGCCTTCCGATGTTTTACAGACTTGGCTGGATGAGTTCGCCCTACTTCTTCCAGATAGTGAATATAAGCAAGGGATCTTAACTGAACTGCGGGCCTTTGCGGAAGACGCTAGCATAACACGTTTTTTTGCTCGTATCATGCACCGATTGTTTGCTTCATATGGTTTGTTATTGATCGACTCCTCCTTTGTCCCATTGCGTCAGCTGGAAGCCCCCTTTTTTCAACAGATAATTGAGGAAAATGAACGTTTGTATCAAGCTGTGAGTGACCAAATCAAAAAGATCACCAAACAGGGATATCAATCCCAGGTTCATCTTGGATCTGATGATGCGCTTCTGTTTATCTATATAGGGAATAAAAGAGAAGGGCTAGTTCGTGATGGGGATCAATTTGTTACAAGGGACGGTGCCTACCGCTGGTCCAAGCAGGAACTATCTAATCTTGCAGGTACACATCCTGAGCGTTTTAGTAACAATGTAATTACTCGCCCCTTGATGCAGGAATTTTTATTCCCTACACTGGCTTTTGTAGGTGGGCCGGGGGAGATTTCTTACTGGGGACTATTAGGGCAGGCCTTTTCTCAAGCAAAATTACAGATGCCTCCAGTAGTTCCACGTATGCGGTTTACGCTGTTGGACCGGCAATCTCAAAAAGCGATTAAAAAGTTTGGTTTAACCTTTGAGGATGTTTTTTATCATCTAAAAGAGAAAGAAGCGGAATGGCTGGCGGCTCATTATCCACTGGATGTGGATCAACTCATGAATGATTTTCGTAGTCAGCTAATGGCCCTTTACGATCCACTGCAGCAACAGATCATTACGGCAGTACCTGAGGTTAAAAGTCTGGGAGAAGCAAATCGACGAAAAGTCTTGCGTCAAATCGACTATTTAGAAAAAGAGGTTAAAAAAGCTTTGACAAGACGTTATGCACATGAACTAGGCCGTTTTCAGCATTTGAGCAAGTCACTTTTGCCACAAGGGAAGCCCCAAGAGCGGATCTATAATCTTTTCTTTTATTTAAATACTTATGGAGCAACGTGGTTGGAACAATTGCTTACAAAGCCCCTTCTTTCTTCTGAGCATAAAGTGGTATACTTGTGATGGCAATCTTTCAGATCGAAGCGGGAGAAGCTGGAAGTCCAAAGTGAACAGATCGTTCCTTTCAGCTTCAGCAAATAGAAAGCTTCTGCTCGCTGTTATATAAGGAGGAATTCCATGAGCTCGATAGAAAGTATTGTACGTGATCCTAGCTTAGCACCACGAGGTAGAATGAAGATGGATTGGGCCCGGGCTCATATGCCGGTCCTAAACCGGATTCGGGAGCAACTGGCGGATCAAAAGCCTCTAGCAGGAAAAAGGGTGGCCATTTCCCTTCATTTAGAGGCTAAAACTGCCAACCTTGCGGAACTGCTCTACGACTTCGGTGCTGAAGTAGCGATTTGTGGTAGCAATCCTCTGTCTACACAAGATGATGTAGCGGCGGCCTTAGCCGAAACTGGAGTAACTGTTTTTGCTAAACATGCGCCGACCCCAGAGGAATATAAAGAGTTTATGATTCGCACTTTGGAGACACGGCCAGACCTGATTATTGATGATGGTGGCGATCTTGTGAGCATCTTGCACGGTGAGCGCCCCGATTTACTTGAGCAAGTGATCGGAGGTTGTGAGGAGACAACGACGGGAATTTTGCGCCTTCGCTCACTCGAAAAGTCTGGAGAACTGAGGTTCCCAATGGTTGCAGTGAATGATGCTTACTCTAAGTTCTTGTTTGATAACCGTTATGGAACAGGCCAGTCTGTATGGGATGGGATAAACCGGGCTACCAACCTTGTTGTTGCAGGGAAAATTGTAGTGGTAGTCGGTTATGGTTGGTGTGGTCGCGGTGTTGCTATGCGGGCCAAAGGTCTAGGAGCTCGCGTAATTGTAACTGAGGTGGATGCCATTAAGGCAACCGAGGCCCATATGGATGGTTTTGAAGTGATGTCAATGAGCGAAGCCGCGAAATTGGGCGATATATTTGTTACAGTAACAGGGAATCGCAATGTAATTAACGGTGAACATTTTCCATTGATGAAAAATGGTGCGATTTTAGCCAATGCTGGTCACTTCGATATTGAGATTGATAAGGTGGCTTTGGAAGGGCAATCTCTTTCCAAGCAAGTTGTACGTAAGGATATTACGGAATATCAGATGAGCGATGGACGAAAAATTTATTTGCTCTGCGAAGGACGACTTGTCAACCTTGTTGCCGGTGACGGGCATCCTGCAGAAATAATGGATATGACCTTCGCATTGCAGGCACTCTGTCTCTTGTATGTTGCAGAGAATGCTGAAAAAATTGGTCCCCGAGTCGTCGATGTTCCGTATCATCTTGACGAACAAGTGGCTCATTATAAACTGCATTCCATAGGAATTAAGATTGATCGCCTAACGAAAGCTCAAGAAGAATACTTAGCTAGT
>CALJVA010000181.1 GCA_937975135.1 uncultured Thermoactinomycetaceae bacterium
ATATGGAAAGGAGGTGGTTTTGGTTTTTATGAATAGTATCCTGGGATAAGAATCATTACTTGTTGCTCTTACTTTCTGCTACAAGAGCTGCAACCTTATCAAAGGCTTTCGATTCATTGGTACTAGAGACCATTTTAATCCCCATCTCCTGAATCCGCTTATATGCTTCGTCTAACTTTGCTTGCAGAATGTTCATCTTTTCAATGGGGATTGAATCTTTTATGGTTTGCAAATTTTTCTTCTATTCGGAGATATCATCGCTGATTTGATGAAGGAGCGCAGTAACCGATTTCGATAGATCAAGGATCTTATCCTCAATCTTCATCTCCATAATTTCGTTGGCCTTGTAAATTGTTTCAACTTTCTTCTTCGCGTTAGCTTCTGCAACGGGATCTAATTTTCCCTTTTCCAGTTCAGCAATCTTTTTCTCCGCTTCACGAAGGGCCTTCAGAATCGTCGCTTTCGTATCCCGTTCTGTTATTTTGCGCATCCATCATCTCTCCCTCTCTTTAGTATAAGGAAATGAATAAATGACAACTCAGAATCTACTGCCTAATGACTGGTGGTTGACTAAGTTTAATATGGAACATATGTTCGCAAATGTCAAGAGAAAATTTTTTGCCCAACGGTATCCTTATCATAAAAAAACCATCTCCCCTTTCCTTAAAGTAAAAGAGGAGATGGTGTCCAGCAAGTGGGCTGATTTTGGTTTTCCAACGAATCAAATATGCTTTTCAATCCGATTCTTGGTAACTGTAGCACGAATCAAAGGTGTTGAATGAGGAGGTGCTGATGAAATCAAGATGGCTTGTAATAAACGTTTGCTTACCACTTCCATCGTCTTGGGATTATTGGTGTAGAGTGTCGCCAGCGGTTCTCCCTTCTGGACGGCATCGCCGATCTTTTTATGCAAGAAAATACCTGCAGCTGGATCAATTGGTGCATCCTTTATTTTGCGACCAGCACCTAGCTCTAATGCACAAATCCCTATCTCCTCCGCCTGGATCTCATTGATCCACCCCTCAGCGGAAGCGGTGATCACCCGTTGATGTTTAGCTTTGGGAAGTCGCTCCAGATCCTGAACCACTTCGGGATCTCCCCCTTGACTTTCAATGAGGGTTTGGAACTTGTGTAAGGCAGAGCCATTATACAAATTCTTTTTCAATTGGTCCTGTGCCTCTGTGAATGTAGTGGCATAGCCTGCGAGAAGCACCATATGTGCACCCAATACCAGGCTTAACTGGGTTAAGTCTTCTGGTCCCTTACCTTGAAGTACTTGTATGGCTTCCCGTACTTCAAGAGCATTGCCAATCGCTTGACCCAAAGGCTGCTCCATATCGCTAATTACAGCTACCGTCTCCCGACCCACTCTCTCCCCAATCCCTACCATGGCTTGGGCCAGTTTTATCGCCGCAGCTTCATCCTTCATAAAAGCTCCTTTTCCTGTCTTAACATCCAAAACAATGGCATCAGCACCAGCGGCAATTTTTTTACACATGATTGAGCTGGCAATTAAAGGAATAGAGTCAATCGTAGCTGTTACATCGCGAAGGGCATACAACTTTTTATCTGCTGGAGTAAGATCTGCCGTTTGGCCAGCAATGGCGATTCCATCCCGGTTCACTTGTTGGATAAACTGACTAGGCTTCAAGGAAGTACTTAGACCTGGTATCGACTCCAATTTATCCAAGGTTCCCCCAGTATGGCCAAGTCCTCTTCCAGACAACTTTGCCACAGGAACACCTACTGATGCCACCAAGGGTGCGACAATTAAGGTTGTAGTATCCCCTACACCACCAGTGCTGTGCTTATCCACTTTCTTACCGGAGATTGAGGAAAGGTCCACCTGTTGGCCTGACTCCACCATGGCCATTGTCAGCGCAGCTGTCTCCTCATCATTCAGTCCTTGAAAATAGATTGCCATCGCCCATGCTGCCATTTGATAATCCGGGACTTCCCCTGCAGTATACCCTTGGATCACCGCTTCAATCTCAGCTGTAGACCAAGTAGATCCGTCTCGCTTTTTGCGGATCAACTCCGCCATATTCACGTCAACTTCACCTCAGATACAATCGCTTTCACCAATTGGATAAAACGAGGTTTTGTCTGATCTGCAACGGCTACCACCTGTTCATGAGTGAGTGGCTCCTGCTCTTCTCCCGTAGCCATATCTGTAATGCACGAGATTCCTAGAACTCGTAATCCGGTATGACGTGCCGCAATTACTTCCGGTACAGTTGACATCCCAACAGCATCTCCGCCCAACTTTCGGAGCATCTTCAGCTCAGCAGAAGTCATATAAGTTGGGCCGCTAATTCCTGCATAAACTCCCTTTTGTGGCGTAATCCCCAGCTTTTCTCCCACTTGTTCCGCCAACGTAATCAACTCTCGATCATAGGCAGCTGACATATCTGGAAAGCGAGGACCCAATCGATCATCATTAGGACCGATAAGAGGATTGACCCCGGTCATATTAAGGTGGTCTGTGATTAACATGAGATCTCCTGGAGCAAAATTGGGATTCATTCCCCCTGCAGCATTAGTGGCAATGAGCACCTTAACACCAAGAGCTTTCATCATATAGACAGGAAGTACTACCTCCCGAAGATCATAGCCCTCATAATAGTGAAAGCGCCCCTGCATAGCCACAACTTTTTTTCCAGATAACTGTCCTAGAACCAATCGACCGGCATGACCTTCCACCGTGGACTGTGGAAAATGGGGAATCTCATGATAAGGGATCACCGTCGCCTCCTCAATCTCTTCCGCCAAATCCCCCAAGCCCGAACCGAGAATCAAGCCAATCTCTGGTTTTTCTTTCATTCGCTCTTCAACATAAGAGCTAGCCGCTTTCACCAATTCCTGCTGCATTGACATTGTCGAAACACCCCTTTTTTTCTTCTTCCATTTAAACTATGTAGGCTTTAAGACTTGATATTTGACGATTGATCCTTCGCTTTATATCTCTTTTACAATCCCTTTCACCAACCGACTAAAGGCTTCCTTGACCCGGTCTGCAGTCGCAACCACTTCCTCATGACTTAGAGGTTCTGGCAAGATACCTGCTGCCATATTGGAAATACAGGAGATTCCCAATACACGCATCTCCCCATGCCGGGCCACAATCACTTCTGGTACAGTCGACATACCAACGGCGTCTGCGCCCATAATCTGAAACATCCGAATTTCTGCAGGTGTTTCATAGGAGGGGCCTGTAACTCCAACATAAACCCCTTCACGAAGTGAGATACCCTGTTCCGCAGCCACTCGCTGGGCCAGTTCGCGTAGAGAGGGATCGTAAGCCTGGGACATATCCGGGAAGCGAACACCCAACTCTGCATCATTGGGACCAATGAGGGGATTGGTTCCTTGCTGGTTGATATGGTCCGTAATTAACATTAAATCACCTGGATTAAAAGAGGGATTGATCCCGCCCGCAGCATTGGTGACCAACAGGGTCTTCACACCTAAGGCCTTCATTACTCGTATGGGTAGCGTTACCTCTTCCATCGTGTAGCCCTCATAATAGTGAAAGCGACCTTGCATGGCAATTACACATGTACCTTCTAGATAACCAAGTACCAATCGCCCCTTATGACCTTCCACTGTTGAAACGGGAAAGTAGTCCAGTTGGTCATAAGGTATGATTACTGCATCCTCCAACTCATCTGCCAAAGTACCCAGACCAGAACCCAGGACCAAACCTACTTTAGGGCGATGGGAAGTTTTCTCCCGGATCTGATTCTTAACAGCTTCTATTTTCTTCTTGTATTCCATGTTGTCTTCTCCTCTCTACGGTAAATTACATTCATCCAATCCAGTTAATAGCTCCCAGAGTGTCCAATCTTCACGATACGTGAAGTCCTCTTAACGCCAATCTAGTTTAATCATAGTTCTGGAAGAAAACTTTGTCCATGTTGTGGTAAGGGCAAGCCGAAATTATCAGCTATGGTGGCACCTACATCGGAAAAGGTTTGGCGAACCCCAAGACTTCCCCCTTTATTTCCAAAGGAGGGACTCCATACAAGTAAGGGTACATATTCCCTGGTATGGTCTGTTCCATGGTGCGTTGGATCATTTCCATGGTCGGCAGTAATAATTAGCAAATCCTTCTCCCTCAGTACTTCCAAAATTTCTGGAACCCGGGCATCAAAAGCCTCCAACGCAGCTGCATAACCTTCGGGATCCCGCCGATGACCGTACATGGAGTCAAAATCCACAAGGTTCACAAAAGCCAAGCCTGTAAAAGGCTCTCCCATTACCTCCAAGAGGCGATTCACTCCATCCTGATTGGACTTCGTAGGAAGAGAACGGGTAACTCCTTCACCTGCAAAAATATCAGATATTTTTCCGATGGCAATGGAATCTAAACCGGCATCTTGTAACCGATTCATCACAGTTGCTGCAGGTGGCTTTACTGAATAATCCCGTCGATTCGCTGTTCTATAATAATTTCCTGGTTCTCCACGAAAAGGACGAGCAATCACCCGGGTAACCGCATACTCCTCCTGCAATGTCAACTCGCGGGCGACTTCACAAATTTGATACAACTCCTCTAGGGGAACAACTTCTTCATGAGCTGCCACTTGGAATACACTGTCCGCTGACGTATAAACAATTACACTACCTGTCTTTTGATGCTCTTCTCCTAGTTCATCAATAATCACTGTTCCCGATGCAACCTTGTTTCCCAAAACTCCCCGTCCAATTCGCTTGGAAAAAGTACGAATCAAGTCTTCAGGAAAGCCTTTTGGATAAGTTTTAAAAGGAACAGTAGTATGGATCCCCATCAATTCCCAATGCCCTGTCGTCGTATCTTTCCCGGCAGAGACTTCCTTCATTTTTCCGTAATATGCTTTAGGATGCTCTACTGGTGGAATACCTGCTACAGGCTCAATATTGCCCAGCCCTAACTCCTTCAGATGGGGCATCTGTAATCCACCCCGGTATTCCGCAATATGACCCAATGTATGTACACCAGTATCCCCATATTGATCTGCATCGGGCAAAGCACCAATTCCTACACTATCCAAAACGATTAAGGCAATCCGAGAAAATCGTGCCATCTTCTATCACCACCCTTGTTTCAATAAAAAAACCCTTTCGGGCCAGTTACCGTCTACTCCCCTATCCAATAAAAGAGAAATAGACGTTCCTTCCACTCCTGGGCAAGTGTTGTCTGCTCCGGCACACCGAAAGGGGCAAATACTTTCACCGCTCGCCCTGTTGGCGTACGGTACCGTTTTGTCGGCTCTGTATATTCGGCAAGAAATCCGATCACTTGGTAGAGAAGCAATGTAAGTAATACAAAAAGAAGCAAGAATTTAGCCCACTCCAATAGGCGTCGAAGGGACACCACCATCTTCCTCGTCCCTTTCCCACATGTTCTCTTTACATCCTATGAAAACTGAGGACAAGTTATACATGATCAGCGGGATTTTTCCCCTCGAACTTTGATAATAAAGAGCTAAATAGATATTTGCTTCTGTACTGTTTTAGGAGAGCTCCAAAAGATCCTCTAGTGGCTTGTAGGGCAGATCGAGGCTTTCAGCTACCGCACGATAGGTAACATGGCCATCATAAACATTCACCCCAAGGGATAAAGGACGGCTACGACGTACAGCCTGCTCAAAACCTTGATCTGCAATCTGTTGAGCATAGGGAATGGTCACATTGGTTAAGGCGATTGTGGATGTTTGAGGTACTGCTCCAGGCATATTGGCCACGGCATAGTGAACGACTCCATGTTTAATATAGATTGGATCACTATGAGTAGTTACCCGGTCACTTGTCTCAATGACACCACCTTGGTCAATCGCTACATCAATGATTACAGAGCCTGGTTCCATTTTTTTGACCATTTCTTCCGTTACTAAGCGAGGGGCACGACGACCTGGAATAAGTACGGCACCAATCAGAAGATCTGCATCCTCAGTCGCTTTTGCAATATTGTAGGGATTCGACATTAATGTATGTACTTTCCCTCCGAAAATATCATCCAACTGACGGAGACGATCAGGATTCACATCCAACAGCTTTACATTGGCTCCCATTCCATGGGCGATCTTCGCTGCATTCGTACCCACAACTCCACCGCCAATGATCACAACATTTCCGGGCTGAACACCAGGTACACCACCAAGCAGAACCCCTTTACCACCTTTGGTTTTTTCTAAAAACTGGGCTCCGATCTGTACCGACATCCGGCCGGCAACCTCACTCATCGGAGTCAGAAGTGGCAAGGATCCATTATCCATTTGAATGGTTTCATAGGCAATTGCCGTTACTTTGCTCTCCATCAAAGCCTTGGTTAACTCCGGTTCTGCGGCCAAGTGAAGATAGGTAAACAGAATAAGACCCTCTCGAAAATACTTATACTCGGATGATTCCGGTTCCTTTACTTTAAGGATCATATCTACTGTGTTCCAAACATCTTCTGCCTTCTCCACAATTTTGGCGCCATGGCTAGCAAATACCTCATCCGGAAAACCGCTGCCTTCACCAGCACCAGCTTCAATCAGTACTTCATGACCCGCACCAATAAGCGCATCTACCCCAGCGGGAGAGATGGCTACACGATTTTCATTGTTTTTTAATTCCTTGGGTACACCGATTTTCATCCCTTGTCCCTCCTTATTCTTTGGGTATATCATATCACTTTCAACCGAGATACATCAAAAAACGTGAGCTCCCAGCAGGACCTCACGTTACTTTTGAGCCAATCATATTGCGTGGATCTTGGACATGATCCCGACAGCGGTGACAGATTCCGTGAAAAGTAAGCCGGTGATCAATAATCTGAAAGTCAAATTCACGCTCTACACGTTCTTCAATTGGTCCTAGCCAATCTTCCGTAATCTCATCTACAGTACCACAATGTAAGCAGATTAGGTGGTGGTGGTGATGTTCCGCACCTTCGGCGCGAAATTCATAGCGGGTGACACCATCGCCAAAGTTTAACTTATGGATAATCCGAAGGTCGCTAAGTAATTCCAAGGTACGGTACACTGTCGCCAGACCAATCTCCGGTGACTTCTCTTTTACTAACAGATAAACATCTTCCGCGCTAAGGTGTTTCTCCTCATTTTCAAGTAAAACCCGTACCGTCGCTTCCCGCTGGGGGGTTAACTTATAGTTTTGCGCGGATAATTGCTGTTTAATCTGATTCACCCGTTCTTCCACATTGTCACCCCCCTGTGCTGCTCTTCCTTCATTATATTGGAGTAAGGGTAGATAAGTCAAACAGATAATAGGTAATATCATCTAATAATCGTTATTGTTAGGGGAGAACAAAGCAGAAATATCTTAGGATCATCCTCTTTAAACCTTAACCAGGAAGCGCCAACCGCATGAACACCGGCGAGAGATAGGCCTCAAAGAAAGAGGCCAATATAAGAATAAAAGCTAATAGGCTAAGTTGAATCGAGTAAGAAATAAATTGAGGATAAATGCTTCCTCGCCGTTGAATAAGTCGACTTCGGATCAACAACATCGAAAAATGAATCCCTGAAACTGCTGCGAAGATTAAGACCGGTACAACTAATAGATTTTGGGGGACAACAGAAACAAACGCAAACCACAACCCTTGCCAGGAAAGCTGATTCACAAGAAAACCAACGGTAAAACCGATGACCAAGCCCTTTAGGAAAACCAGAATCAGGATCAACGGAAGACCGATTATGGATAAACCAAGTACCCACATTAAGCCAATCGTTTTTAAGTGATTGCCAATCGAGTGTTGCAGAGCAATCTTAGGATCAGCAATTGATTCATCTTCCAACCCACGAAAAAAATGACCCAGATAACCCAATAATCCTTCCTTTTGCTCTGGAGACATCGTGTTCACAATGATGGATCCAAACACCACCCCTACAACAAAAAGTACCGTCACAAATATGAACAAGGACATCTGACTTTCTATATATTGCCTTAGATTCTGACTAAAGTGCTTTTTTCGATTCATTCCACCCGCTCCTTTCCCATCACCAAATCTATATGATGGACAAAGGAGAATTATACGAAAAAATTGCTAGAATCTAAGAGATAAGATAGCCCACTTAATCCCGTATAATCCCTTTACTTGAGCCAATGACTACTTCTTTTCCGTGCTGATTTCGATATACTGCTTTCATTTCTACCTGTTTATAGCCTTCCATCTGCTTTACACTTGTGATCGTCAGTTCACAGGTTATCGTATCCCCAGTAAAAACTGGTCGTAAAAATTCACTTACAAACTCTCGGGCTATGAAATTTAAGTCACCGCCAATCTTTGCTCCTAGGCTGGCGGTTAAAAAGCCATGGACCATCAGACGTCCCTTTTCGTCTGGCTCCACATGATGCCTCCCTAAATCCCCTGAAATCCGGCCAAATTCTAAAACATCTTCGGTGGTAAAAGTTCTTTTCCAAGTAAAAACATCGCCTGCTCTCATCTTGTTGCTCCCTTCCATATCCGTTCTACAATCCTACCATTCCTATTAAATGTTACTCGAAAAACGTCAGGGTTGGTAAGATGCGCCCATTTCTGATAACCAAAGTGGGGATCAAAGGATTGGAGGATCAAGGCCATTAATCCACCATGGGTTACCATAGCAATGCCCCGTTTCTCCCCAGCCTACATCTCCTGAAGCAATTCCTCTGCCCGTTTCCGTGCAGCATTTCACGTCTCCCCTCCTGGGAAGGAAAGCTCTGGGTTCAGAAAGGCTTCCTCTAGCCGCTTTCGCCAATCGGGAAGGTTCTCAGTACTTAACACCCACTTTGATAGATGCTCATTGATGGTTAAGTCCTAGATAAAACATGGTCAATGTAATAATCCGTCAGAAATAAAGCTAATGCACGGGCCTGTTCCACATCCTTTGGGGTAAGATCAGCCTCAGGGGCTTGTCCTTCTGCTTCACAATGGCGAATAAGATAAAGTTGTTTCATTTAGTGATGCTCCTCTAAATAATTCACCTGCTTTTTCACACCGATTTTGGTGGAATATGTAGCACCTTCCCGTATTCTCCTCCGCCCCCTTCGGCAAAGACGAGACGCTGCTGACGGGCCAACAAAATATACTGAGCAATTGTCTCCCCAGCAATAGCAGCAATCTCCTCTATCTTAGCAACATGGAGAATCTGCATTTCTGTGCCAAAGCGCTTCAACAGTTTATCCAAGGTTTTCGGTCCAAGTTTAGGGATAAACTGCAAGGGAACTTGGTGGATATAAGGAGGTCGATGAGGTGGAGGTGTCGAGGGTTGATCCGCAATTCGCATCAACCGATCCCGAACACCTCGAACCACTCGCTTGCTGCCACACTCTGGACAACAATCACTGATGGCCTCCAGTTGCTTCTCGCAATTCATACACCGTGTTCGATAATATTTTCCTAACCGAGGATTTAGGCCATAATTGGCAATCACACGCCGACCCTCTTGGCGCAGCAACACCTTTTTCAATTCCAAAAAGGAAGGGGTTTTCAATAAAAACTCATTATATTCTCGGGCAATCTTAGGTAGTGAATGGGCATCAGAATTGCTAACAAAGGTTTTATCAGCCAGTTCTGATAGTTGATCCGCCATTGCACTATCGGAACTCAGTCCCAACTCCACCGCCGCCACCTGCTCCAGATTAAGCAACTGTCCCATTCGCTCCGTTGCTGTTCCATAAATACTTTTAAAGGGAGTAAACACATGGGCAGGAATTAAGATTCCCCCTAAGGCAGCCACTTTTTCTTCCAAGGCAGCAATGGGGCGATGAAGACGTTGGGTGCTCAGCTGCACATTTTTCATATACTTTGATAGCCAAGCAGTGAATGTTTGGATCGCCTCGAAGGTAGGAAAGTAAGTAAGCAGATGAGCCACTCCAAAACCAGGCTCCTTTACTTCCAGCTCACACCCCAATATCACAGTGGTCTCGCCGTAGACCAATCCCCCTTCAGAATGCTCTGCATAAAGCCCTCGCTCCAATCCTTGAACAATCTCTTCTTGAACGGGAGGTGAATGGGCATCAATGATGCCGATCATTTGCATTCCTTTCCGATGGTAAGCCTCCTGAACAATTCTGTTAAAGGTGAGATTTCGAGCTGCGCTGATTTTAACCGATTGACCACTTTCTGTCCGGCCAATATGGATATGTAGATCCGCAAAGATCCGCTCCAGCTTCATCGTCCTTGTAACACCCGATTCTGCCATATGTAAACAGCTGAGACCGTTTTGGCATCACAGATATCTCCCGCGGCAATCGCTGCAAAAGCTTCCTCCAATGTTAACTCTACAACTTCCACAAATTCATCTTGATCCGGCTTCGCATCTCCATCCTTTAACTGTGTAGCCTCATAGAGATGAATAATCTCATCAGCAAAACCAGGGGAAGTATAAAAGGAGACTACATGTTGGAGGTGTTCTGCTTGATATCCCGTCTCCTCAGCCAACTCCCGGCGGGCACACATTTCTGGACTTTCTCCTGGATCCAACTTTCCAGCGGGCAGTTCCAAGGTGACCTTCTCAAGCGGTTTCCGAAACTGTCGTACCAAAACCAACTTCTCTTCGTCGGTAATCGCTAAGGTGGCCACTGCTCCTGGGTGTTTAACAATCTCGCGCGTGGAAGTTTTCCCATTGGGTAAGGAGACTTCATCAACTTGAAGGCTGATCAGCTTCCCTTCAAAAATCTTTTTGCTATGGATGGTTTTCTCCGTCAATCGGTCCATTTGGTTCACTCCTTAAACTACTGATCTTCCCATCTATCATAACTTTGAGTAGTTGCTAGGTTTGATTAGTCTAATTAACACTACAAAGTAATACTCTTAATTATACACGATGCTTCTTCACTCTTCTCAATTTTAACAAGGAATTTCAGTTTACCTGCAGCTACATTGTTCATATACCTATTGAATAGAGTAGCAGATAGAGGGAAACCATGGTGAGGGGCAATTATTTTTAGAATCAGATAACCCCTATCTGATCAAGGAAAAATTAAAAAAGGAAGCCATTCTTAATGCCTTTTTTGATGAATAAGTAAACAAGATTGTAGGGTCATTAAACCTTATTATTCCCTTAAAAACTTTTCATCCGACAAAGGAGTGATCTCTCATGCGCATCGAATGGGGAGATGAACGTCTAATTCTCGTGGGTAAAGGGTGGCAAATCCGTGCCAAGCTTCGGCAGCTGGCCCAACATCCCTTGACAGTAAACGACCTGTTGCGATCCTTCCGTTCTCGCTAATGTTGTGGAGCATCTATCCACACATTCTGACTTGATAACCAACTTTCAGGAGCGGGTGTCCGCTCCTTTTACTGTAAATCTAACAGTACCTCTTCAAGTGAAACATTATCTTTCAACTTGATCCACAATCGCCAAGCAGCTTCGGCAGCTGCAGAAGCACTCATAAAATAGAGTGGATCATCAGAGAAGCTGCGTCCCATGGTGCGAATCTCTTGGGGATAGGAAGACAGCCGCTGCTTCACCTCCTCGGCAGTAAGGGAAATAGATACCCAATGGTGAGAACGGGTAATCCTTTGCCGTTGTTGGCTGAGTAGAGGCTCTAGCTCTCCTACATCTGCTGGGATCGGCACTACTGCAGGCACCAAGGCGATTCGGTTGAGATTGGTAATTGTATGATGACTAAACCCCCGATGGCGTTCACGGGAATCATTTCCTTGAATACGCGGAACAGCTACTGGGATCCCACCTAAGTTGTGAACGGCATTAATCCATTCCCCCTGTTCCACCCCCGTATAGCCAAAGGGGGTCTCAGTCCCTACAATACCTGGTCCCATCACCACTACAATCAAATCTGCTTGCAGCGCATGGCGGGCCAAAAGGAGTCCAGAATAAGGATTAACGGCTTCAATGTCGCCGCCAAAGGCGTGCCCTACAGTTACAGTTGCAGTGAGCCAGTTCATCTGACGTAGCTGACGTACATGCTGGGAGAGTGCGAGTGGTAGCGCACCTCCATCGGTCATTACATAAACGATTCGCGGTTGTACACCCGTCGTTTTTGATAATGATTGCCAATTAGCAACAATAATCGGTAGTAAGCTATGCAGTTCACCAATCACAACAGGAGCGTGATCAAGGCTTGTCACTCGCTTCATCAGATCATGATAGCTGCTCTTCTTCTCTTCTCCAGCTAAGACAGCGAGCTGCCACGGAGTATAACGCAGTTTCATAATATGGCCACCTGTGGGTAAAGCCTCTGGCGCCCGCTCCACCCAACCCGCGACAAAGTGATATCCCCCAGTACCCAGCCCCATCTTCACAGCAGTTGTATTCAACCAGACTTGATCCCCTACTCTTGCCCAACCGAGCAATCTCGGATAGTGAAGGGCTTGGGCTATGTAACCTGTAGACTCCTCCTCTACTTCCAAGCGTTGAATTTGATCATCGTCTTCTATAATCGCCCGTACGACCCCTTTTTCCCAAAAAATCATATGAATCTCTCCCTCTGCTATACTCCTCTCTACTATGCTATGGGTAACATCTCTTTTCTTTACTACTCTTAGAGGTATTGTATAAAAAGTAAAGTAGGTCAAAACAACTTTTACGAAATGACATTTAAAGAAGAAAAATAATGAAGGCGCTTGAGTAGGTATCTCAAGCGCCTTATCATCTTTCTGATATGGTGAAAACTTTCTTACTCACCTGCAACTTCAATGAGAGCAACGACCAGTTCTGCAGCTTTTAACAATTCACTGATTGGCATCCGTTCTTTCGTTGTGTGGATCTCTTCATAGCCAATTCCCAGGTTGACGGTGGGAACTCCATAACCTGCGATCACATTGGCATCGCTACCCCCACCGCTGGCGGAAATCTTCGGTTCGCGACCAATCTTTTTCATAGCGGCAATCGCTTTTTGGACCACCAAAGAAGACTCATCATACTTAAAAGCTGGATACATTTTATCTGTCTCAATTTTTACCTTTGCTTTCATTTCTTCCGCCGCCTCTTCAAAGGCTTTGGTCATTTTAGCTACTTGCGCTTCTAACTTTTTCTCATCACGACTCCGCGCTTCTGCAATTAGTTCCACATACTCTGGGATGACATTGGAAGCTGTTCCTCCTTGGAACTTCCCAATATTTGCTGTAGTTTCTTCGTCAATTCGTCCCAAGGGCATCTTGGTAATGGCCCGACTGGCTACTTGAATTGCACTAATTCCGTCCTCAGGATTTACCCCCGCGTGGGCTGCTTTTCCATAAATCTTTACTTCCAGCTTCACTTGTGACGGGGCAGAAGTAATAATCTCCCCTACAGGACCATTGGAATCAAGAGCAAACCCATACTCTGCCTTTAGAAGTTCGGGATCCAAGGCTTTAGCTCCAACCAAGCCCGATTCCTCTCCTACTGTAATGACAAACTGGATGGGGACATGAGGGACTCCTTTCTCTTTTAGAATCCGAACCCCTTCCAAAAGCGCGCTGATTCCCGCCTTATCATCAGCCCCTAGAACCGTGGTTCCGTCAGAAACGATATACTCTCCCTCTATGGAAGGTTTTACCCCCTTACCAGGTTTTACGGTATCCATATGGCAAGTGAAATAAATGGTAGGTCCAGACAACTCCCCCGGTAGAGTCGCGATTATATTGCCTGCTCCGTGTCCTGTTTTTGCAGCAGCATCATCTTCCAGTACATCAAAGCCTAAGGCAGACAACTTCTTTTTAAGGAGATCACAAATTTCGCGCTCTTCTCCAGTTTCACTATCTGTCTTTACTAACTCCAAAAACTCATCTACAATTCGTTGCCGGTTTACCATAACCAAGTGCCTCCACATCTTTAGATAGTCTTAATTATCTCAGCGGAACGCGATGAAGCATTCCACGATCAGCCCAGCTCTTCCGGCTGATCTGAGTACGATTCAAAAGATCTTGACGCGCAGCCTCTCGCCAAGAGGATTGATCTTGTGGACCCCGGATAAACCGGATCTTAAATTTCCTTAGGAGCCGAAGTTTACGCTGAGGAAGCATTCTTACGACAAAGGAACTTCCTATTTTTTGTGTGGGATGACGCATATGGCGCTGAATTGTGGTAATCAGAAGCGGTCCTCGCTGATGCTCCATGATGTCTTGCCATCCTTTCTACTTTACAATGGGATATTGCCATGTTTTTTCGCCGGACGTGTTTCACGCTTATTTTGTAACATCTCAAGTGCTTCCTTCAGCTTTTTCCTGGTTTCCCGAGGATCAATCACATCATCTACCATCCCATGAGCAGCTGCCACATAAGGATTGGCAAATCGCTCTCTATACTCTTTGATCCGTTCGGCCCGCTTCGCTTCTGGGTTTTCGCTCTGTGCAATTTCACGACTAAAGATGATATTGGCCGCTCCTTCCGGTCCCATAACCGCCACTTCGGCACTAGGCCAAGCATAAACAAGATCAGCGCCGATGGCCTTGCTATTTAAAGCTACATAGGCACCTCCATATGCTTTCCGAAGAATAACGGTGATTTTCGGCACGGTAGCCTCGGAATAAGCATATAAAATCTTAGCTCCGTGGCGGATAATCCCTCCATGCTCTTGGTTAATCCCTGGGAAAAATCCGGTTACATCAACCAAAGTAATCAAAGGAATATTAAAGCAATCACAAAACCGGATAAAACGTGATAACTTGTCGGAAGAATTAATATCAAGCCCACCAGCCAACACTTTAGGTTGGTTTGCAATCATTCCCACCGTGCGACCATCAATCCGGCCAAAACCTATCACAATATTCTTGGCAAAATTCTCCTGTACTTCCATAAAAGAATCGGGATCTACCAAGCGCTCAATCACTTCCCGGACGTCATACACCTTTGTCCCCTCGATGGGTACAATCTCTGCTAAGTCGTCATCCCAACCTTCATCCTCTTTTACATAGACCCGGGGTGGATCTTCCACGTTATTTTGCGGCAAATAGCTTAACAATCGCCGCACCTGATCCAACACTTCCGGCTCCGACGAGGCCGTAAAGTGTGCGTTTCCGCTCACGGCAGAATGCACCTTGGCTCCACCCAGATCTTCCGCTGATATCTTTTCACCCGTCACCGTCTCGATTACCTTTGGTCCGGTGATAAACATCTGACTGGTTCCTTCCACCATAAATACAAAATCGGTAATCGCTGGTGAATACACAGCCCCACCAGCGCAAGGACCCATAATCACTGAAATCTGAGGAATCACACCGGAATAGATGGAGTTGCGATAAAAGATATGTCCATAACCATCAAGGGAAACAACTCCCTCTTGGATCCGTGCACCACCAGAGTCATTCAAGCCGATAATCGGTGCTCCATTTTTCGCTGCTAAATCCATAATTCGTGAAATTTTCAGGGCGTGCATTTCTCCCAATGCCCCACCGAAAACTGTAAAGTCCTGAGCAAAAACATATACAGGACGACCGTGTATTTTACCATAACCGGTTACTACACCTTCTCCAGGTGCTTCTGCTTGATCCATGCCAAAGTGGGTCGCTCGATGCTCCACGAAAGGATTTAACTCCACAAAAGAGTCCTCATCGAGAAGCAGCTCAATCCGCTCTCTCGCGGTTAGCTTTCCCCGCTCATGTTGTGCTCGGATCCGTTTTTCTCCACCGCCCATTTCAACTTTTTGTCTTCTAGCAGCCAGTTCATCGATTTTTCGATACATGAATGCCCTCCACATCGATTATTTCGTCATTTTTTGTGATTCAGCTGGCTCACACAACTCATACAGTACGCTTCCTGTTGATTTAGGATGAAGAAATGCAATTTTGCTATTATGTGCACCCTGTTTTGGTTCCTCATGAACCAATCGGATATGACTTTCTTTTAGCTCAGTAAGTCGCTCTTCAATACCATCTACCTCTAGAGCAATATGGTGTATTCCCTCGCCGCGCTTCTCCAGATGCTTTGCGATCGCACTTTCTGAAGAAAGAGGTTCTAACAACTCGATCTTTGTTTCACCAATTTCCAAAAAAGCGACTCGTACTTGTTCACTCTCTACAGTCTCAATACCGAGAAGCTTTAATCCCAATATATTTGTATAGAATTGGACTGAAGTATCCAAGCTTTGAACCGCAATTCCAATATGGTTAATTTTCTTTGGTGGTGATGAAAGCATTTAGGACTGCGCCTCCCTTTCCATAACCGCTTGAGTAATAAATTCTGCAGTCTCTTTCGTCGTCGTACCCGATGTAAACACTTCACGTATCCCATGTTGCTTCAGAAAGGGGATATCCTCCTCTGGAATTACTCCACCACCAATCACAATAATATCTTCAGCGCCTTCTTCCTTCAACAAACGGGTAACCTCAGGAAACAACTCATTATGTGCCCCTGAAAGACAAGATAAACCGATCACATCTACATCTTCCTGAATAGCTGTTGCAACGATTTGTGCAGGGGATTGACGCAATCCGGTATAAATCACTTCCATTCCTTCATCCCGCAATGCTTGGGCTATAATAAGCGCACCTCGGTTGTGGCCATCCAGACCTGGTTTTGCGACTAAGACCCGAATCGGTCGATTCATCTCTTTCCCTCCCTAGCCAGCACTTTCATACAATGAATGCTCCAATGCTTTATAGGCCTTTAATTATTGAGGTTGATATTCACCAAAAACATCACGTAAGGCGTTACAGATCTCCCCTACTGTGGCATAGGAGCGAACCGCATCCAAAATATAAGGCATAAGATTATCCTTGCCCTCCGCTGCCCGTTTCAAAGCAGCGAGTCGCTCTGCTACCTGTTCACCATTACGTCGGCTTCGCAATGCTTGAAGGCGCTCGATCTGCTGTTTACCCAAGGCGGGATCAACACGGTGAAGCGTAGGCTGCTCTTCATTTTCTATACGAAAACGGTTCACGCCTACCACAATCTGTTCGCCGGATTCGATGGCCTGTTGGGTCTTATAGGCCGCTGCCTGAATCTCCTCCTGCATATAACCTTGCTCAACAGCAGCTACCGCTCCTCCCAAATCATCGATGGTTTGGATATATTTCCATGCTTCTTCTTCCACGGCATCTGTCAAGGCTTCAATGGCATAAGAGCCACCCAATGGATCCACAAAGTCAGCTACCCCACTCTCATAAGCAATAATCTGTTGTGTACGTAAGGCAATTCGTGCCGATTCCTCTGTTGGTAAGGCCAATGCTTCATCCCGAGCATTGGTATGAAGGCTTTGTGTCCCGCCTAGTACAGCTGCTAAAGCTTGTAGGGTTACCCGGACAATATTATTATCTGGTTGCTGTGCCGTTAATGTGGAGCCTCCGGTCTGGGTATGAAAACGGAGTTGTAAAGAACGTGGATCCTTCGCTTTAAAGCGTTCCTTCATAATTTTCGCCCATAGGCGTCGGGCCGCCCGAAACTTCGCTACTTCTTCTAGGAAATGATTGTGAGCATTAAAGAAAAAAGAGAGACGCGGTGCAAAACTATCCACATCGAGACCTGCTTCAATAGCGGCTTCAACATAAGCAATCCCGTCGGCTAGAGTAAAAGCTACTTCTTGTACTGCGGTAGATCCAGCTTCCCGAATGTGATATCCACTTATCGAAATTGTGTTCCACCTAGGCACATTTTTAGCACAGTAAGCGAAAATATCTGTAATTAAGCGCATCGATGGTTTGGGAGGAAATATATAGGTCCCTCGGGCAATATACTCTTTCAAAATATCATTTTGAATCGTCCCAGTAAGCTTTTCTGCTGGAACTCCTTGCTTTTCTCCTACTGCAATATACATAGCCAATAGAATAGAAGCTGGAGCATTAATCGTCATGGAAGTGCTCACTTTGTCTAAGGGGATTCCTTCCAAAAGACGCTCCATATCCTCCAGAGAGTCAATGGCAACACCTACTTTCCCCACTTCACCGGCTGCCATAGGATCATCGGAATCATATCCAATCTGAGTTGGCAAATCAAAGGCAACACTTAGTCCAGTCTGTCCCTGCTCCAACAAGTATCGGAACCGCTTGTTCGTCTCCTCCGCCGAGCCAAATCCTGCATACTGGCGCATTGTCCATAAGCGGGAGCGGTACATTGTTGGCCGCACCCCACGTGTATATGGATACTCTCCAGGTAGACCCAGCTTCTCCATATATTCTGTCACATCTGAAAACCTAGTATATAATCGGTCTACATTAATTCCAGATAAAGTCGAAAACTGCTCTTTTCGCTCCGGGTATTTCTCCAGCAATTGTCGTGTCTTCTCTTCCCATTCCCGGTATAGCTCTTCAAAAGTTTGGTCAGCCACTCGCATGCCCCCTCGCTGATCATTATTATTCTCTTAGTATCAAAGCACTCATCCTTAGATTGAAAATGTTTTCACGCGCTTCTTACACCAAGCTCGTCTCTTTTAAAAAAGGGAATATAATACATTTCAAAGGAATTTGTAAATTAGAGTATAACAAAGTACTTTTCTATTAGTGGCAATATGATAGATTTGTACTAGGGTAAGTCGAAACTTAACTTCCCAGTTTATCGATGCCAATCTTAATATATCAAAAAAAGTGCTTTGTGTCGGCATCTTGGACAAATGCCAAACAAATGGACAAATGGGGATTCTCTAGTCTAAAATATAATATTGAGGTGAGTAAGGCGGTGCAACCAGTCTGGATCAAGTGGGTTGTCTACATGATTATTATTTCAATGGTATTTACAACTCTTGTGTTGGGTAGCGGACTCTTCCTATAGTTCGAAGTAACCACTGTTTTTTTGCGGAGAAAGGATCATACTGTAATGTAAATGCATTAAACCGCTTTCCCACCCATATTAAAAGTTGTAGGTGATAAACATGTACATGGTCGTTATCCTTATTTTGGTCTCGATCCTTGCTGTGATCGGAACCCTTTATAACAAACGGACCAACAATAAAGTAGGGTTTGTTCTAGGTGCACTGTTCACGATTCCGTTAGTTGGTGTGACTCTGTTAGCCATTTATGATGCTGTAATTGGTATCCAATAATTTTTATCTTTTTAAAACGGCTTTTCCGATACGAGGGAAGCCGTTTTACTTTTTTACCCAACTTGAAGATAATTGGACTCCTCTTCGTCGCTTAAAAAGCTTATTGTCTGCTTTGGGGAGCCACATATTTATCTTCTTGTTTCTAGCTCAATTACCGGAGAACTTGAAACCGGAAGATAAAGATTAGGATCCTGTTGGCATACTTAGAGCGTAAGGTTTGTCTGGTTAGGGAGTGCGCAACCGCTTATCTATCTCGCGCTTTCTCACTTCCTTGTTTACAAAAATCCCCTTTCAAACTGAAAGGGGATGGATACATGTTGTTCTTAGATCTGTGAATCAGGTCCGTAAGATTCCAACCGCTCCTTCACACGCTGGAGAAAACGTCCTGCTGTAAGACCGTCTAGGATTCGATGGTCTAGGGAAAGGCAGAGGTTTACCATATCACGAATTGCGATCATATTGTTTACTACCACTGGTCGTTTTACAATCGCTTCTACGGACATAATGGCAGCTTGGGGATAATTGATGATCGGCTGGGAGGCGATGGAACCAAAGGAGCCGGTATTATTCACAGTGAATGTGCCACCTTGCATATCATCGAGAGTTAGTTTTCCAGCACGTGTTTTCTCCGCCAAACGATGAACGGCTTTAGCCAATCCTAAAATATTCTTTTCATCGGCATCATGGATTACCGGCACATACAAGGCATCATCGGTTGCCACAGCAATTGAGATATTGATTCGTTTCTTTAAAACAATTGAATCTCCGCCCCAGACAGCATTTAGATAAGGGAATTCTTTCAAAGTGTCAGCAACAGCTTTAATGACGAAAGGTAAATAGGTAAGGTTGATCCCTTCACGTTGTTTAAACTCATCTTTTAAGCGTTCCCGCAATTGTACCAAGCCTGTCACATCCACTTCCACCATCGTCCAGGCATGGGGCGCTTCATGTTTACTGGTTACCATCCGCTGGGCAATGGTACGCCGGACACTGGATACAGGAACCGTTTGATCACCGGGCTCAACTGCAATTGGTGAAGGTGCCTGTGTAGTGGGTGCCTGAACTGAAGATGGTACAGATACTGCCGCAGGAGCCTCTGTAACCGGTACTGTTTCTACCAAGGTCGGTGTTTCCGATGGAGTGCTTACTTTCTCTTTAGACCTTTCTTCTAAGTATCGAAGGATATCTTTACGGGTGATCCGACCACCTCGTCCCGTTCCCTCTACAGTTTCTAAGTCAATGCCATGTTCCTGAGCTAGACGGAGAACAGCTGGGGAGTATCGGTTTTTCATGCGTTTATCTTTATCCGCTGAGACTGGTGCAGTTGCCTTTGCTTCTGGCGAAGCTCCGGTCTCTTTTGGTGCTTCAGCAGCAGCGCTTTCGGTTGTTTCAATTCGGCAAATTACGGTTCCTACTTCTACGGTAGTTCCTTCTGATATCAAGATTTCCTTCAGGACTCCTTCCACCGTAGCCGGTACTTCAGCATTTACCTTATCTGTGTTTACTTCACAAAGTGGTTCATATTTTGCAATTTTATCTCCTGGTTTTTTAAGCCATTTGATAATCGTTCCTTCTGTCACGCTTTCTCCTAACTGTGGCATTGTTACATCGGTAGCCATCACGTGTCCCCTCCTCCATAGACAACTGTGCTTAAAGTAGAAAGGGCTGTACTTCCCTCTATTTTTTCTCAAACTCTAATAGATCTATTTGACTTTGTAACGATTTTTCACTGGACAAGGGAAGTGTTAGGCGTGATCATTCTCGTCGCCTAACACTTCCTTGCTTTCTTCGGGATCTCAAATGTTTGTAAATTCTTCTAAACCCATTTTTCAACTTATTCACAAGTATTTATAAGCAAAGGGAATTCCACATTCTAGAAATGTGCCAAGTCCCGAATAGCTTCCTTCACTTTATTTACATCAAGCATAAACTCTTTTTCCAATGGGGGACTATAAGGCATGGCCGGTACATCCGGGCCACAGAGCCGCTGGATCGGTGCATCTAGATCGAATAGAGCTTCTTCAGCAATTATTGCCGATACCTCTCCACCAACTCCTCCGGTTTTGTTATCCTCATGGATCACCAGCACTTTACCTGTCTTCACTGCCGCTTCAACAATCGCCTCTTTGTCTAGAGGGAGTAAAGTACGAAGATCGAGCACATGAACAGAAATTCCCTCCTGCTCAAGTTGCTCTGCAGCTTGGAGAGCAAAGTGTAGGGTGAGACCATAGGAAATAACAGTTACATCAGTTCCTTCCCGCTTTACGTCTGCCTTGCCAATAGGAAGGGTATAATCATCCTCTGGCACCTCCCCTTTAATCAGGCGATAGCAACGTTTATGTTCAAAGAAAAGGACAGGATCCTCATCCCGAATGGCCGCTTTCAATAATCCCTTCACATCATATGGTGTGGAAGGAGCTACAATCTTCAATCCGGGTACAGAGTTAAACATGGCCTCCACACTTTGTGAGTGGTAAAGGGCTCCGTTTACTCCACCACCATAGGGGGCGCGAATAACCAATGGACAATGCCACTGTCCATTGGAACGGTAACGCATTTTGGCTGCTTCACTTACAATCTGGTTTACTGCAGGCATGATAAAGTCAGCAAACTGGATTTCAGCAACTGGACGCATTCCATAAACGGATGCCCCAATCGCTACTCCAGCAATCGCAGATTCTGTCAAAGGTGTATCCAATACACGTGCTTCACCGAACTCATCTATCAAGCCTTTCGTTACCTGGAAAACACCACCCCGTACTCCTACGTCCTCGCCAAGGATAAACACTTTTTCGTCTCGCTGCATCTCCTCACGCAGTGCTTGAGTTACGGCATCAATATATGAAATGACCGCCATTTTTCCACCTCCTGATTACGCATAAACATGGTCTGTTAATGTTTTAGGATCTGGATAAGGGGCCTGTTCGGCGTATTCAGTCGCCTCGTCTACCTCTTTCATAATTTGTCGGTCCATCTCTTGTGCATCTTCTTCCGTTAGAATGCCTTCTTCAATCAACACGTTCTTAAATCGGAGAAGCGGATCCTTTTTCCGTGCTTCTTCCACTTCTTCCCGCTTCCGGTATGTGCGATCATCATCATCACTGGAGTGAGGAACTAAGCGATAAGCCATTGCTTCGATCAATGTAGGACCTTCTCCCCGGCGAGCCCGATCTGCAGCCTCCTTCACAGCAGCATAAACCGCCAAGGGATCATTGCCATCCACTTTTACGCCAGGCATACCGTAACCTGCAGCACGGGCTGCTACACTTCCTCCTGCCAATTGCTTACTGATTGGGACTGAAATTGCATATCGATTATTTTCACACAAAAAGATCACAGGAAGTTTGTGAACACCGGCAAAGTTTAGACCCTCATGGAAATCTCCCTGGTTGCTTGAACCTTCGCCAAATGTAGTTAACGCAACTGTATCCTGCTGGTTCATTTTCATCGCCAGTGCTGCTCCCACCGCATGAAGTAACTGTGTGGTTACAGGACTGGAGCCCGAAACAATCCGGAACCGGGCATCACCATAGTGACCAGGCATCTGTCGGCCTCCACTATTGGGATCATCTGCTTTAGCAAAAGCAGAGAGCATTTGATCCTTTGCCGACTGTCCAAAGGCTAGCATCATAGCTAAGTCCCGATAGTAAGGGAAGAGCCAATCTTTTTCTCGATTCAAGGCAAAAGCTGTCCCTACCTGAATCGCCTCTTGGCCCTGGCAAGAGATTACAAAGGCGATTTTACCCGCACGATTTAAGAGCCACATCCGCTCATCAATTCGACGAGCCAACAGCATAATCCGGTACATCTCTTTCATCTCTTCATCCGAAATTCCAAGTGCAGCATGTCGCGATTTTTCCACTTTCTGTTCCCTCCTATCGAATCCGAAAACTTCTCGGATTACAGTTTTTAAACTTCTAGGCGTGGATTGCTTTTCCATCAACAGCCAAAGCTCCTTCGCCATAGATTTCCGAAAGCGTCGGATGCGGATGAATAACTTTGCTAATCTCCCAAGGTGTTGCATCCAATACTTTGGCTAATCCTGCCTCTGAAATCAGGTCCGTAGCATGAGGACCAATAATATGGACACCAAGCAAATCTTTCGTCTTCTGATCCGATACGATCTTAATAAAGCCGTCTACTTCACCATAGACAAGAGCTTTTCCTACAGAACGAAATGGAACTTTTCCTACCTGTACGTCGAATCCTTGTTTTTTGGCTTCTTCCTCCGTCAAGCCGATACTGCCAACCTCTGGCCGGCTATAGGTGCAACGAGGAATAAACTGAGGATCGATTGGATCTGGATTTTTACCAGCCATATGTTCCACTGCAACAATTCCCTCATGGGAGGCTACGTGAGCCAGCTGATATCCCCCCACCACATCGCCAATCGCATAGATGTGGGACTCTTCCGTCTGCATAAACTCGTTTACCTGGATCGCTCCGTTCTCAATCTTAATCGAAGTATTGTTTAGACCAAGATCATGCACATTGGGAGTACGTCCCACAGAAACTAAGACCCGTTCTGCCGATAGGCTTATCTGCTCGTCCCCTTTGGCAGCTTGTAGAGTAACACCATCGGCTTGAACTTCCAGAGTATCAGGTAATACCTTAGTGCCAGTAAGGATTTTCACCTTACGCTTCTTTAAAATCCGTGTCATTTCGCGACTAATCTCTGCATCTTCAAAAGGCAGGATTCGATCTGCAAATTCAACAACGGTTACCTGCACACCAAAGTCGGAAAGCATGGAGGCCCATTCGATTCCAATCGCTCCACCACCAATAATCACAATTGACTTTGGCAATTCCTTCATTTCCAGAGCATGATCGGATACCATCACCCGCTCACCATCTACTTCCAGTCCAGGTAAAGTACGCGGGCTGGATCCGGTTGCAATGAGCACAAATTTGGGTGAAATCATCTCAGCCTCGCTACCATCATTCTTTTCGACTGAGATTGTCCCAGGCTGGGGTGAGAAAATAGAGGGACCCATAATTCGTCCAGTACCTTGGATGACAGTAACACCATTTTTCTTAAGCAGGTGTTGGACCCCTTTATGCAGGCCATCAATCACCTTATTTTTTCGCTGCTGGACCAAACTCATATCAATCTGCACATCGCCAACCTGAATACCATAATCAGAACCATGTTTCATCTGATAATAGAGCTCTGCGCTTCGCAGAAGTGACTTACTGGGGATACACCCTTTATGGAGGCAAACCCCTCCTACTTTTTCCTTTTCAACAACTGCTACCTTCATTCCTAGTTGTGCTGCACGAATTGCAGCTACATATCCTCCTGGGCCTGCTCCCAATACGACCAAATCATAATTCTCAGCCACCTGAGCCGCCCCTTTCTCTATTTAATCTCAAGCTTTAAAACGCGAGTTAATCGCATTAAAGCGCTTTCACATTTAAAATTACTTGCTCAAAATGTGACGTTCTTCCTGCAAAAAGCTAGAACGAACCCGACGCATGGTATTAATCCGCTCTTCAGCCATTCGATCGGCTGCCAAATAACTAGGAATTCCATCCCGCTCTGCGATTTCAAATACCCGGAGAATATTGTCATAGATAGTTCCTACTTTTTTCATCGCTCGATCACGGTTATACCCTAGCAACTCATCAGCCACATTTATCGCACCGCCGGCATTAATCACATAATCTGGTGCATACAAAATGCCACGCTCTTCCAGCTGTTCACCATGTCGATCTTCCTTCAGCTGGTTATTGGCCGAACCTGCTACCACTTTGCACTTCAAGCGGGGAATCGTGTCATCGTTTAGGATTGCTCCCAAAGCACAGGGTGAAAAAATATCACAATCAACATCATAAATCTGATCGGGTGCCACAGCTTCCGCTTCAAAGTCACGCACCGCACGATCCAAGCTTTCTTTGTTTATGTCGGTGATAATAATGGTCGCTCCTTCTTCCCGCAAATAGTTGCAGAGGTGGTAAGCGACATTGCCTGCCCCTTGAACAGCAATCCGCTTTCCTTTCAAGGAATCGTCACCAAAAGCTTTTTTGGCAGCAGCCTTCATTCCACGGTATACCCCATAAGCCGTAACAGGCGCTGGATTGCCACTGGTTCCAGATGCAAATGAAGTTCCTGTTACATAGTTGGTTTCTTGATGAATAATATCCATATCATTCTCTGTCGTTCCCACATCTTCTGCTGTGATATAGCGGCCACCTAAACTTTGTACATAGCGACCAAAGGCACGAAATAGTGCTTCACTTTTATCTTTGCGAGGGTCACCAATAATTACGGCTTTTCCGCCGCCAAGATTGAGACCAGCTGCAGCATTTTTATAGGTCATCCCTCTTGCCAACCGTAACGCATCTATAATCGCTTCCTCTTCCGACTGGTAGGTCCACATTCGAACCCCACCCAATGCCGGACCTAAGGTCGTATCATGAATCGCAATAATCGCCTTAAGCCCAGATTCCTGATCCTGACAAAACAGAAGCTGCTCGTAATCATTTTTCTCGAGGGCTTCAAAGATCATCTTTTGTCTCCTCCCTTACACAACATTTAAATATCGATCCATCTAACCATAATGCAAATCTCGTGCCAATACTATCCTTTGCTAAAAACCGTGCATTTTATCACTTCGTCAAATCGATTCTGCAAAAATTTGCAGGTAAAAGCGCGCAAACCTCTGCATGTTTTTGCAGAGGAATACGATGATCCTTTTCCTTTTAAATCACCTTTCATCACGATGGGGATCCCATTCGATCTGATACCGCTCCAGTTTGTAATATAAATTACGTACTGAAATCCCAAGGCGACGAGCTGTTTCGGTTTTGTTCCCTTTGCAAGCAAAGTAGACACGGCGAATCATCTTCTCTTCCGCTTGTGCCACAACATCACGTAATAAAACTGTTTCCTCCACATCTACCTGTTTCTCTTGTGATGGAAGAGGCGTATCTTCCAACAAAGGCAGATGTTCCACCTCAATCCTTCGCCCATGAAATGGCATATGGATCATGGCGCGCCCAAGAATATTTTCCAACTCCCGCACATTCCCCGGCCAAGAATAACTGGTTAAGCGCTCCAAAGCAGCGGGCGAAATGCTTTCGACATTACGCCCATACTCCTGATTAAATTTCTTGATCAGATGCAATGATAGGTCATGGATATCTTCCAATCGCTTTCGCAGAGGAGGGATAAAAATGGGTAACACATTGAGCCGGTAATACAGATCTTCGCGAAAGCGCTTTTTTTCAATCGCCTTTTCTAGATCTACATTGGTCGCAGCAATCACCCGAACATCAACGGGAATGGGCCTTGTGCTTCCAACCCGCACTACTTCTTTTTCTTGGAGTACTCGCAGCAATTTGGCTTGTATTCGCGGAGCCAATTCACCAATCTCATCCAAAAAAATAGTCCCACCGCTTGCCTCTTCAAATAATCCTTTTTTTCCTCCTTGCCGAGCTCCAGTAAAGGCACCTTCTACATATCCAAAGAGTTCGCTTTCCAATAAGGACTCAGAAATCGCTGCACAATTGACACGGATAAAAGGTTTGTACTTCCGGTCACTGTGGTTATGAATTGAATGGGCAAACAATTCTTTTCCTGTCCCTGATTCCCCTCGTAATAATACTGTAGCCCGTGTTTTCGCTGCCTGCCGAGCTTGTTCTACGGCCCATCGCATCGCCTTACTTTCACCAATAATATCTGAAAAAGTGTATTTCGCTCCTTCTAAAGTACGAATAATTCGGCGTGCCTGCTCCAGTTCTCCAGTCAGACGCTTAATTTCTGACATATCATGAATAATAGCGACACTCCCTTTTAGCTGCTGGTCCACTATAATAGGAGCCACATTTACGATTACATCCTTGCGGTGGGGTCCCACCTTCATAGGTACACCCCGTACTGGTTGTCGGGTTTTTAACACCTTCATATGCATACTTTCGCCTTCCGAAATATCTGTATCTGCAGGTTTGCCAATCACCTCTTCAGCGGTAAGTCCTGTTAGCCGTGTATAGGCAGGATTAATCAAAATCCCTACTCCATTTGCATCCACGACTGAAATCGCATCATCAGAAGAATCGATAATTGCTTGAAGCATGCTCTTCATGCTTTTCAAGTCAGTCACTTGCTGGGTAAGAGACATAAATTCTGTAATATCACGAAAAACTGCTACCGCCCCAATCACTTGACCCTTTTTATCTTTCACAGGAACCCGATTCGTAATAATTTTTGTTCCATTAGGGAGTTCTTGCTGACGGTTTAGTTCTACAAGTCCGCTGTTAAGTACACGGTCCAATCGCGTGCCTGGAATAATCTTGCTGATCGGCTTTCCCAACGCCAGAGATGCCTTGATTCCGGTTAAACGCTCCGCCGCGCGATTGAACAGTGTAATCAACCCTTCCTGGTCAACCGCAATCATCCCGTCATGAGTGGAGTCTAGGATGGCATCCAACTCTCGTTTCCTTATTCTCCAAGCTTCGAACCATCGTTCCTTCTCTTCTATAAGCTGAACGATCAAATGAGCCACTTCACCTGAAACAACCAAGATCTCTTTTCCTACTAAACGACACAGGTCATTGTAAACAGAAGGATCACCTGTCACTTCAAGAATCGCATCGGGACCTACCTCTAAAAAAGGGGCTACTTCATCTCCTGTGGGAATCCCTAACTCCTCTGCTAACTTTAAAGCTGGAGCATCTGGGTTAATGTCAACAACGCCAACAACTTTCATGCGTTCCATTCCTGTTAGTGTACGAAGAAGGGCAGTTCCCCCTTTTCCTCCACCTACAATTAATAAGCGTTTCATAGGCTCCCTCCTCTCTAGAAGTGTGATAAAATACAAAAACCAAACACGGGAATGTTAGACAACTTTTCATAGTTTCGACTTCATACAAGAAATACTACGTTGTCTAACATTCTTTTTGTTGTTGTCTAACATTCTCTTTGTTTTCGCTAGTACTCATTTTTCACAAAAAGACATACTACTTGGTGCTTGAGGTAGACCCGATACCTTGACCTTTTACCTGTCTCTCTAGGTATTGTATTGGTATCATCTTATCACACAATACAAAACTACAGGTTAAAAATAAGGAAAATAGATCCTATAAAATAACTAAGGATACTAGATTTTCCCCATTTATAACACTTACCTGCAATTTCTTTTACCCACTTAATCTTCTACTGGATCTACCAGCGTTGAGTAACTTCTAATAGGGTTGTGATAAAGTGCAGCTATGAAGAGTATATTTCAAAGTTTTTCGTCAAAATAGGGATTTTCAAATT
>CALJVA010000182.1 GCA_937975135.1 uncultured Thermoactinomycetaceae bacterium
ACCGAGTTTGAAAAATGGGGCGATGAAGTGGCTTCCTTTTTACATGGTGCTTAACTGGATCGTCCAACTTTTTAGGAGGGTATTGTGTTGAAAACCTTACATGTTGCCTTATTGGGTTTTGGAACTGTGGGCAAAGGAGTCTATCGTACGATTCAAACCCATCAACACCGGTTGCGAAAAGTACTTGGCAAGAAAGTAGAAGTTTCTACTATTGTGGTGAAAAACCTTTCAAAACATCGAGATTTTACTGGTAAAGCAGAGATTACGACTAACTTTCAACAGGTGGTGGATCATCCTGAGATTGATGTCGTCTTTGAAGCGATTCCTGGAAAAGAACCAGCATTTACGTACCTGATCCAATCCATCAAAACAGGAAAACATATCATCACCGCCAATAAAGAAATGTTTGCCCATCATGGTGGAACCCTAAAAAAATTGGCAGAAAAGCACCAAGTAAAAGTAGGTTTTGAAGCCACGACGGCCAGTGGTATACCAGTGATTCAAACAATTCGGCAACTGCTTCAAGTAAACCAAATTAAGCGGGTGACAGGTATCTTAAATGGAACTTCCAATTACATCTTGACGGAGATGAGGGAAAAGAAGCTTTCCTTCTCGGAAGCATTGGCCAAGGCACAACAACTTGGCTATGCTGAAGCAGATCCTGCCAATGATATCGAAGGAAAAGATGCATTTTATAAGTTGATGATTTTAAGCGAGCTTATTTTTTCCAAGCAGCCCAATTGGCAAAGCGTAAAGTGTAAGGGCATCCAACAGATTACAAGGGATGAAATCCTATTTTACCAAAAAGAAAACAAGCGGATGAAGCATATTGCGATGATTGAGAAGATTCGTGATAAAATTGAAGCAAAAGTGGAACCCTTAGTAATTCCTGAGAATCATCCCTTTTATTATATCGAAGGAGTAGAAAATGCGATTTCCATCGAAACCGATCTTGTCGGTCAATTCACTTTAACAGGTCCCGGCGCCGGAATGTATCCTACCGCCAGCGCCATGATCGAAGATTTTTGTACTCTTATGTCTAACCACAAAAAGAAGGAACAGCGGTTTGCTTTTATTTAAAAGAAAAGAAGCACTGATTGAACTTATATAAGATAACTTCCCCCAACTATACAGTACTTTATCTAACCACAATTTAATGATATGTATTTTCCCTATTGAATCGGTTATTTTGTTTCTTTTAAGGAGGAGCAAAAAGGGCTTTTCTAGCCCTTTTTGCTCTGAAAAACTACGACGAATTATCTATCTTCCTTTCCATACTTCTTTCGGTAATGGGATAAGGTAACCAATGGCCAGATATAACGATAACTGTGATAGTGGATATAAAACTGGCCTGCCAAGCCTGCTCCCGTAGGATACACGGTCCGCCAGTCCTTTTGCCGTAATAACCGTAACAAACAGCTGATTCCCGCCTCAATCTCTGGTGTAGGCTCATCATGTAGAGCGATCAATGCATCCAAAGCCCACGCAGTTTGGACCGGTGTACTCGCATTGAGGGATATATATTCTCCACTGGTATCACTGGCACATGATTCACCCCAGCCTCCATCCTTATTTTGAATGGATAAGAGCCACCTTCTTCCCCGCTCCAAGGTAGGATGTCGAGGAGAAATCCCTACCGCAGCCAATCCAGTCAATGCTGCCCATGTTCCATAAATATAAGTAACTCCCCACCTTCCAAACCAAGAACCGTCGCGCCGCTGATTTCGAATAAGCCAGTCGACAGCTCTCCGGATTATTGGCTCATTACTGGTCCAGCCTAAAGAGCCAAGGAATTCAACGGCACGTCCGGTTAAATCGGCCGAAGAAGGATCCGTCCAAACTGAATGGCCATCTTCAAACGGAAGCAAATGTGGCCACTTCTTATCTGTATTTTTTTCAAAAGCAGGCCATCCTCCATCCCGATTTTGCATGGAAATTAGCCAATTTAATCCTCTTCGCCAATCCCTTCCGTATCGTTCCGGATGATGCTGAGCCAAGCCTTGCAGTGCCCGTAAGGAAGAACCGGTATCATCCACATCGGGATTTATTGTATTTACATCAGAGAACCCCCACCCACCTGCGGGAACACCTGGATTCTTTAAGGCCCAGTCTCCTAACTTCTTATGCTGGCGCGATAGAAGATATTTGGCACCTCGTTGAAAAACAGGAGCTGTTTTTTTTACCCCAGCCTCTCCTAGGGCGTAAAGAATTAAGGATGTATCCCAAACTGTCGAAGTCGCCTCCTGCATATGAAGCATGCCATTCTCTAATGGATAGAGGAAGGTTTGTAGCCCTTTAAGGGCATTCCGGATTACTGGATGATTTCGAGGATAACCCAAGGCGAGCAGGGCAAACACCATTAAAAAGGTAGTACTAAAATAACCGTAAAGCGTTCCATCAGGTTCAATCCGTTCCAGCATCATTTTCTCTCCGTAGCGAAGGGCTTCTTTTTCCGTTCCTCCTCTCCCTGATGGATCCAGCCGAAGTCCCCGTTCTACTTCTTGCTCCAACCAGCTGATTGTTCCTACATCGCTTATTTTTCCCTCTTTTTTAATCCAATTAGATAAATTAGGCCGTTTGGGCAAACGAACTGAAAAGCGGCGATCTGCAACGATTAACATGGGAGCTACATGCATCCGAGTATAGCCAACAAAGTCATAAAAATTGATTGGAAACCAGCGAGGCAACAGAAGTAAACGAATTGGCATTCCGGGATGCCGGCGCCAGTTTAGATGTCCCATTAGTGTAAGCATTACCCGCGTAAGAGAACCTGCTTGATCCAATCCACCTCGAGACAAAACAAACTCCCGAGCCTTCCGTATTTTGGGATGATTGGGTTTATATGCCCCGGCATAGAGCAAAGCGATGGAGGAATCGATCGTCGCTGATAAGTTACCTTCTTTCTCATCGGCAAATAATTTCCATGTTCCCGTAGCATCTTGTCGAGAAATGATCCGCTTCACTAAACGGCGGGTTAATGTAGGGTTCTCCCATCCACATACCTTCATGAGCAATATCATATAGGCATCTGTCATCGTTCCACTTTCAAAGCAGGAGATCCATCTGCCATCAGGTTGTTGGCGACGGATCAAATGGCGTACCATACGGCCGATTTCTTTCTCCACCTGTCTCAAATGCTGTCCGCGCACACCACCTCTCCCCTTCCCATAGGCTCTCACACCAGCGTATGCATCCATAAAAAAAGGAGTGCACTGGGAAGAGTTGTGAAATGCGCGTAAATCCCATTAATAACAATCCCAGTAATACAACACTTTTGAAAAATCCCGTTTCTTCAGGTCTTCCCTTGCAATGAAAAAGTTCGCCACTCCTACATCTCCCCACATAATGTCCAGCTCGTAGTCTGAATCAATTTGTAGAAGTAGGGTATCGTAAGTTGAATAATCTCCAATATCCCTTGGATCCCCCTGTGTAAAAAACGGGTATCCCCCTATCTTAGAACCTTGTCCACTCACAAGATCAAAAAATTTTTCCATAATATTCTCATCATCCAGCACTGTATTAAGCCCCGTTAACTTGCTGAACCGAAAGTCATTTACAGACACCATCTCTTCTGAGACTTCAAAGGTTAATGCACATTCTTTCCCAATAGGAAAATCACTGCCCTTAAAAACGGGAAACTCAATCATCCACTTTGATGAATCAGTTTCAATCGTTTCATGGTAGATCACACGAAAGGTGTCTTGTTTCAAATAATCCTCAAAGTTCAATCCATACAAATCATCATCCGCTACGAAAAACTGGAGGATCCCTTCTGTTGGAAAGTCAGGGATGGATTCCTTTATTTCACCAAAATTGATTTGCGCTAGAAAGCGGAGCGGTGCTCCTTTTCCATCTGTAGGATATTCATCTCCCTTTAACCAATAGGGGTTTCCCCCAAACTTACTATCAAGAGGCATTGTTTTACGGTTCTTTCCACGAATCTTTAAACTTGGTTTCTTTGTCTTTTCCAAAACTTGTGCATAGGGTAATAATTCCGGTGGAAGCTTTATTTTCTCCATTTCCTTTCAAGACTCCTTTATTCAAAACATTTGCTTTTAGTATACAATAAAATACCAAATACATAGATAAACAATAATATTTAGAACTCTCCTCCCGTAACCACCGGTTAGTGTAGAAGTTTCTCTTACACAAAAAAAGTCCACCAACCCAAACTAATTTTCCAAAAAAGAAACAACTTATCATCTGTTTCATGTATAATAATAGAACGTACGTTTCATATCGAAAGTGGAAGAGGAGAGTTCTCATGGGTACCTATTTCTCACTACTTCGCCGTCATGGCCTAAAATTATCCTGGGCTTATTTCATAGGACAAGTGGCGATTCAACTTATTGCTTTAATAATCCTTCTCCTTTGGATCGCTGCGATCGTCATATTGGGGCTCGTCATAGGAGGCATCTCTACTGTTCATGCAGACAATCCTATCCCATATTTTCCGGCAACCGATTTCATCACAGTAGTTACTGTTTTGATATCCGCTCCTGCGATTATCTTCTATGCCTTCGGTACGGAAGCTTTCACTATAAGTGGAATATATGGTTCCATTAAAGAGCTAATGGAAAGCGGAAAAGCACGCGTAAAGACATTCTTTTCTTTTGGTTGGCGCTATCTTTGGAAAATGACAGGTCAGATTCTCTTATTTTTGCTGCTACTGGCACTCTCCCTGATCATCCCTGTTGGATTGATTATTCTTTTCATCGCAACTGAGAGTATCCTAGGTATTCTTCTTGCAATTTTAATCGGTTTAATTACCTTTGTATGGACCTGCTACTATCTCATCGTCTTCGTTCATGCACCGATCGTTATGGTTTATGAAAATGTTGGCGCTTTCCAATCCGTTCCACTTACCTTCCGTGTAATAAGAAAAGCTTTTGGGCAAGCATTTCTAACAGCTCTTTCTTTGTTATTAATCCTATTTATCGGTTATATCTTAATACTTATCCCGACGATGTTTGCTGGCCTCCTAATAACACTGGTCGAAGCAAGCGCGGGAGATGCTGAGATTATAATCACTCTCATCGCGACCCCCTTCCTCTTGCTATTCTTCCTCTTGATCATTGCAATCTCGGTACTGGTTTCAGTAGCCATCCATTTATGCTTGATGTACCGCTATATTAACCATCTCCGCCCAAAAGCCTTGGGATAATTAAAGGGTATGCCTAAGCATACCCTTTTTCTCTAAATGAAGTTGTGAGACTGATTGGCCATCCCTAGGGAGAGAATTGTCGAAAATCAAACTAAGAAGATTGTGACAAAAAGGATGAAGAAAGGTTAATCCTTCGGTTAATTCTTCATCCCCACCGGCAAGAAATAGGATACATTGCTTGAAAGCGGTCCATCGATCCGAGCCATAATTGCAGAAGCGCGCCCTCCTACCAAAAATGAGCTCCACAGAAGATGACCACGGTAGATTCCTTGAGCAGTTTCTGCTTGAATCGGTTCCATCTCTACCCGCTTTTGGTACACTACTGGCTGATTCCAGTACATAAATCCAGGGTTATGCTCAACAGGGATTCCTTGGCGGTTATACAGCGTCACAGCTCCCCCTGCTCGTCCAAGGATCGGTTTTGTAACATAAGGAGTAGATCCCAAAAAATGATTTTCTCGGTAGGTTGGTAACATATAGGTGGAAATAATCCGATGTTCTTCCTCATTGAAAAAAAGTTTCTGCTCATGCAAATTCCAAATCAATGCTTGTAATGCTTTAGTCTGGGCAAGGAGTGCAACAGATGGATTAATAATCGCCAGTTGCCGACGAGCAATCACATCTAATACGTATGCTCCTGTTGGGAATCCTTCATCATCACGATCTTCCGCTAAAATTTCCAAGGGATGAATTCTATACCATACATTGATCGGAATTAATTTGCCATCCACCTGTGCACAAAGCTGATTCTGATACAGACGGACATCTCCCAAAGGAACAAAGCGGGCCTTTAACCCTGACATTTGCAATAAATACTCAGCCGTACTCCGATCTTCCACATGCCAACCCATGGCACTAAAGACAATATTTTGTGTTGCATAACCCGCCCGAGCATACAGCTCCACAGTTTTAGTTAAGGCTTCATGCAGATGTCGACTCATCCCTTCATTGGGATCTTGGATACCAAAGTGCGCGCATATCTTTCCATTTACATAAAAGGATTCTACAATGCCATTTGGGACGTCACTATTAAAAGCCAACATCTTTAAACCATCTGGAGTTTGCGCAAAATCGAAACGACCGATCGTAGTGACCAGCCCTTCTGGATCAAGCAAACGTACTGCGGAAAATGCCGCTGGTGGGATACCTAACTTTTTTAAAAGCTCTTCGTCTCCACGTCTGACTACTGAGACAATTTTATTAAAAACACGGCCCAATCCTTCCGTCGCATAGGCAATTTCCTCTCGAAAGGATCGGGAAATAAGAGAATAAGAAGCAAGAGCATACTCTTGCCCATTTATCGTATCCCATGTGAAAATTCCTTCCTCTCTAAGAGGTGCATAGATTTTTTCTCTGCGCTGCAAGTATGTCTTCATGCAATGTTACCATCCTTTCCGCGATCTTTATCTAAATATATTACAAAGAGGAGTATCTTTTGGCTGAATACTCTATCATTTTTAGATCTAGAAAGCATTATGATTTAGTATTTTTCTAAAGTTTACTTTTCACATGGTATCACTAGAAACATTTGGATAAATATTAGAATGAGAGCCATATCATTGCGCAAGTGGATTGTTTTTTTGCTATTTTTTCCGAGGTATATCTATATATTAAGTATTATTTCTCCTTAGTATATACGATATTAATTAATCTTAGTATATACAATTTACGAGTTTGATTTCTTTTTTACCTGCATTCCCAACGCATCAAAAGTTGGGAATGCAGAGCGCACTTATTTACGACTTTATTTATGAATTCCCACAGGTAAATAATAAGACATATTACCTGTAATCGGCCCGTCCACCCTGGCCAAAATGGCTGATGATTGACGGTTTACCCAAAATGAACCCCAAAGGAGATGGCCACGAAAAAGACCTTTTGCCGTTTCGACCTCAATGATCTCCATCTCAACTCGCTTTTGGTAAATCATGGGTTGTTCCCAATAAAGGTCTTCTGAATCCCGTTGCTCGATATTCCCATCCTTATCATAAAGGGTAACTGCCCCTCCTTCTCGTCCAAAGACAGGCTTGGTCACATAAGGTGTCGAACCCTTAAACAGATTGTCTAGGTAAGTGGGTAACATGTACTTAGCGATGATACGCTTTTCATCTTCAGTAAAAAAGATGTCCTCCTCATATAGGTTCCAAATAAGCGCCTGTAAGGCTTTGGTTTGAGCCAACAAAGCTCCAGGAGGATTAATCACGCCCAGTTTACCATCAGCAATCAACTCAAGTACTCTTTCTCCTGTGGGAAACCCTGTTGGATCTCGTTCCTCAGCTAAAATTTCTAATCCATGAAGGCGATACCAAATATCGATCGGCACCAGCTCTTGTCCAACTTGAGCACAGAGAGAATCTTCAACTAGCCGTAAATCGTCCAATGGAACAAACCGAGCCTGAAGTTCTGATACTTGGCGTAAAAACTCCGTCGTCCCCCGATCCTCTTCATGCCAACCTAAAGAACTAAATACGATGTTCTCTGTGGAATATCCTATTTTCTTGTAAGCAGAGACTATCTGTTGAAAAGCATCACGGAGATGGTTAACCATCCCTGCATTGGGATCCTCTAGACCGAGGCGGGAACAAATCCACCCGTTAACATAATAAGCCTCTACAATTCCTGTTGGGGTATCACTATTAAATTCAAGTAGCTTCAATCCATCTGCTGTCGGAGCAAAGTCAAAACGTCCAATGGAAGTAAGGAGATCTATTGGAGCATGACGTACCGCTCGAAAGGCCGCTTGAGGGATCGAGAGCTCCCTTAGGAGCTCATCTTCACCAGAACGTACGATCTTTACTGTCTTTTCAAATATCAGGGCTAATTGCTCTGTGGCGTATCTAATTTCCTCAAAAAAAGAAGGAGAAATAAGATGATATGAAGCAAGGGCATATTCTTGTCCGTACATCGAATCCCAAGTAAAAATCCCTTCTTGACGCAAAGGCTCATAAAGCTCTTGGTGACGTTCTTTATAAGTTTTCATTGGAATCAGCCTCCACTACTACTTCCCGAACGGCCGCCAATTCCACCCCAACCTTTTTTCCCTCCATCTTTTTTGCTGCTACCCCCTCCGTAAATGCCTGAGCTGCCACCACCGCTAGACCTCTCACAACCTTCTTCATTCCTTAAACAATCCTTATTTGCATTGGTTGTACAACCTGTGACGATTAAGGATGCTGCCATAAATAGTCCAATAAGTCGGGAAGTTTTGGTCATGGCTTGTCCCACTCTTTTACTCACTTATCAAGTCGCCTCCTTTTCTTAAACCAACTGATCCAGCAATGGAGTCTTAAGTTTAAGATTTTATTCTCTTTTTTCCCTCCTTTTTCATTATACATATTAATAGATATATATTTGAGGAAGTTTTATTTTCTTCTATGTAGAATTTCCATTTCACAATAACTTGTCTTGATACACCAATGATCATGAAATAAACAAGCAAAATAAAAATGCCAAACTTCTCAACAGATCCATTGAGAAGTTTGGCATTTTTTAGCTAAGCTATGTTCTGGGATTTAAAAAGTTACTTTGATCTTAATTCCATTCCTTTAATGGTAACAGCAGTAATAAAAACTGTCACACATATAAAAACAGTACTTGTTACAATCGCAATGGGCAACGTCATCTCTCCACCTCCACTCAATCCTCAATATTTACCTTCTACTCAACTTCCTTCAAAATACGCTCAATCGAAGTTAATCGCTCTTTTATTTCTGCCATTTCTGCTGCTAATTTTTTCTGCTGGCGAGCTGTTTCCTGTTGGGCTTGAATCGCATCTAGTGCTTGTTTTTGGTAAACTTCTTCTTTTGCTGTTTGAATTTTCGTCTGCCATACCTTTGTTAAAGCGACGATCACAACAACATCTAGTGCAATAAGTAATATAACAAATGCTATTCCTGCTATACTTTGTGCACTCATTCCTTTTTCCCCTCTTTCTTTTTGATCGTTAATGTTTTAGTAGCCTCACGGATCATTTCTGGCGTTATATGAAAATCAAAGGGAAGTAATTCGTAGTATTTCATTGCCTTCCCATCGCCGGAGATTTTCATTTCAGTCTTCACAATTCCCGCTTTCTCCAATCTTTGTAAGTGCATATATAGCAGCGGACGGCTCATTTCAGCTTCTCTAGCAAGCTGACTCACATACTGTTTACCTTCAACCAATATAGCAATGATCTTCATCCGATGTGGATTGGATAATGCTTCAAATAAAGCAAGTAACGCATCACCTGTAAGCTTATCCTTCATCATGCTTTAATCTCAACTTTTACGTTCTTCACGATATTTATAACAAAAAGGAGAACTCCAATTAAAATAAGAATTCCGCCAACCCCACTGATGAAACTTGCAATTTGAAGCTTGCCCAATCCAAATAAAATCATCCCAAATAATAATAGTGGCACTCCAATCATTTTTAGCCAGAAATGTACGATGGCAATTTTATTTTCACCGGCTAATGGGAATATATGACAAATTGCTCCGGTTACAGCTAACGATAGCCAACCGATTAGATTAATGTGTGCATGAACTGAAGTAAATTGAAAAAGATCGGCTATACCTATATAGATCCCTAAACTTATGCCGATAAGGAAATAAATTACTGAAACCTTGATAAATTTGATTCCTATTTTAAGTCACCTCTTTTTCTAATAAACGATTACTAACACCTGTAATAAATATATTACACGTGTATTGTTTTGTCAACAAAGGAATTCCAAATTCCATTCTCCTGTTTGGAAGGCACATTTAGGTTAAAATGACTTGTCACGTACGTTACCTACTATTCCGATTTATGCGTAAATTACTTGTCATCAAGTGGATCACTTAGCTAGCATAAGGGGATGGGATTTAACAAAAAATAAAATCCCCTTTTAGCAAACAGTAAAAAAGCTTAGCTGTAATGTACTGTTCACTCCAAGGGGATTCATATACAGAAAAGTATGCTTTGTCCTTCTAGCTACTCTTTTCAACCTTCGCTTGGGTTTCTAGGGAGTGGAGAAGTTGATGTGCTACTTTCCAGATATCCCCCGCTCCCATGGTAAGTACCAAGTCACCTGGAACCACATGATGAAGCAAGTATTTTTCCACATCTGCCAGTGTATCGCAGTAAGTGGTCCGTGGATTGCTATTTTTTTGAATCAATTCTGTTAACCGTTGGGAGGTAACTCCTTCGATCGGTTTTTCTCCTGCCGGAGCATAGATCCGCGTAATAATCACTTCATCCGCATCATGAAAAGCATGGCTAAACTCTTCCATTAAAAGATGAGTCCGAGAATAACGTTGGGGCTGAAATACCGCCACTATCCGCCGGTTTAAACTTTTCACTCCATTTAAAGTGGCCCGAATCTCAGTTGGATGGTGGGCATAATCATCCACAATAAGAATATCTTTCACTTCACCGACGACATGAAATCGTCGCTTGGCTCCTTTAAACCGTGCCAATGCCTTCGCTGCCTCCTCAAAAGAAAGGCCTGTTTCAAGACAGACAATCAGCGCAGCAAGTGCATTGCTTACATTATGAACTCCTGGAATATATATGATTACCTCGCCGAGAACTTCTTCATGATGTTGCACCGTGAAGCGGATTCTTTGCCCTTCTTGATGAATATTGGTTGCCCTATAATCTGCTGGTTGGTTAATTCCATATGATATCACTCGACCTTGAAATTCATTGGAAATTTCCCGAACATAAGGATCATCCCAACATAATACAGCAACTCCTGTCCTCCGTACATGGCTTAAAAACTGGCGATATGCCTGCTTCAGATTGTCAAAGGATCCTCCGTAATTCTCTAAATGATCCGGTTCAATATTGGTAATTACAGCAATCTCCGGTGTGTACTCCAAAAAACTGCCATCGCTTTCATCCGCTTCTGCCACCACATAATCACTTTTTCCTGCTTTAGCATTGCTTCCTAACCCGACTACTTCTCCCCCAATTACATAGGTAGGATCTGCTCCACATTCTTCCATAGTTTGAGCAATCATTGATGAAGTGGTTGTTTTTCCATGGGCTCCTGCAACTGCAATTCCTTTTTTGCTATTGAGAAGTCGGGCCAACATCTTTGAACGATGCAAAACAGGGATTCCCTTAGCACGTGCTGCAACCAACTCCACATTATCTGCGGCAATACTGGTAGAGTATACGACGCAGTCTGCTCCTTCAACTAAGGACGCATCATGTCCAAAGTGGATTTCTGCTCCCCGTTGGATCAAACTTTCTGTCAGTTTATTTTCCGCCAAATCAGAACCTGTTACGCGAAGCCCCAAGTCTAAAAGGACTCGGGCGATTGCGCTCATCCCGTAGCCACCGATTCCAATAAAATGAACATGCTGTTCGGCCTGCATCACTCATTTCACCAGCCTTCATCGATTTTCCCTTTATCTCATATCCAAATATCTTCTATTTCGGCAAGCATGGTAAAGGCTTGTATGCTATTCTCATACTGATTCCATTTATTTACCTTTCAAAACCCGGAAGTGTTAGGTAGTCCCTTTCTGCTATAACCTAGCACAATTTATCATACCTAACACTCCCTTAGTCTTTACAATACCACTCGGGTTTTGACCTCTCCCACTCGCCGTACCTTTATGACTGCTTCAGCAAGTGTTGCCGTATTTCCGAAACCAAAAAGAGGGAGCCTGTGACCAAGATTAAGTCCTCTTCTTCAGCTTCTTTCTGAAGTTGCTCCAGTCCCTCAATCGGTGAATCAAAGGCTTGAACAGGGAGGTCAGGAGATCTCTCCTGTATCATATTAATCAATTTCTCTACAGGTCGGTACCGTGGATGATCCACTTTGGTTACAATCACCCGGTCTGCCAGAGGAAGCAAGGGGGTTAAGATACCCTCTGCTTCCTTATCCTCTAAAATTGACAGGAGCAGATGTAGACGCCGATATGTAAATAATTGGGGAATCGCCTCCGCCAAGGCCTGAGCCCCTGCCGGATTGTGTGCTCCATCGAGTACAATTTGTGGCGAGCCCCCCATTTTCTCCAACCGTCCCGGCCAATGAGTAGCACAAAGCCCAGCTCGAACATCCTCTTCCTCCAATACCGTGGCATAAAATTGTCTCAGTACTTCTAAAGTCATCAAAGCAACTGCAGCATTTTTAACTTGATGCGGCCCGATTAAAGAGAGTGAAAGATCATCCAGCTTGCTAAAGGGACTAGAAAAACGAATAATCTGCCCTTGCTCTGTTCCGCGAAGTAGTTCAACGTGAAAATCTGTATGAAGCTGATAAAGATAACTCTTTTTCTCTCGAGCTTCTTCCACAAGCACCTCTAAGGCCTCTGCCGCTTCACATCCCGTCACAACGGGTACACCGGGCTTGATGATTCCTGCCTTTTCCGATGCAATAGCGGTGATTGAGTCTCCCAATACTTTTGTATGCTCTCTACTGATATTGGTGATTACCGAAACTAAAGGATATACAACATTGGTCGAATCGAATTTCCCACCAAGACCTGCCTCCCAAACGACAAACCAAGGGACCGCTTCCCGGGCAAAATAAAGAATCGCGAGCAGTGTCCAAAATTCAAAAGGAGTTGGAGGACCTACCTCTGACTGGTTCATCTCTTCGATTAAGGGCTTTAAATGGTTGGCCCAGCGAATAAAAGATTCTTCCTCAATCGGTTGGCCGTCAATCTGTACCCTTTCATTCCAATTCATAATATGAGGAGAGGAGAACATTCCTGTTTTATATCCTGCTTGCTGTAATACCTGGGCAATCATTGCCCCTGTTGAACCCTTTCCATTGGTACCAGCAACATGAATCCACTTTAATCGACGTTCAGGATGACCGAGACGCTTCAAAACCCAATTCATCCGTTCCAATCCCGGCTTCATCCCTGGTGCACAGTTACGTTCCATCCAGCGAAAAACATCATCTGCTGTCATAAATGATGATTGTGTCACTATTATCCCTTCTTTCCATGTAGCGACTTTTACAAGAAGCGATGTGAAATCCGATATCTATTTTAGTACATTCCTTGGTTCCTGGTTAACTCTTGATGACACAGCTTCCGGAATAATTGTGAGTTTTTCCCTGACCTTCTGTTTACTAAGGATATTATTTGGCTTCTCTATCACTTAGGAAACAAAGATACATGTAACCTAAAAATGTTTTTGATTTTTGAATTCACAAAAAGATGATTGATCCATAAGTGGGGATAAAGTGTACCGTCACCTCACTTAGATACTGCTTTGACGGTACACGTTCATACCCCGATTTACTTCTGACGATGAATTTCTTCCAATTCTTTTAAGCGTGCCCGTACCTTTTCTCTTTTTTGTCGATAGTTTTCCCCTTTGGTTCGCTCCTCCTCTACAATATGGGCCGGAGCTTTGGACACAAAACCAGGATTGGACAGCTTCTTCTCTACTCGGTTAACCTCACTGTCTAGCTTTTTCAATTCCTGCTTGAGACGAGCAATGGTTTGCTCCACATCGATCAAACCAGCCAAAGGTAAGAATAGCTCGGCACCAGCAACTACCGCCGTCATCGCCTGCTCCGGTCGTTGGATCTCTACCCCTATTGTAAGCTTTTCCACGCCACAGAGACGGCAGATCGCTGTCCGGTTCATCTCGATCGCAGGCAAGGAACTTTCTTCTGCTCGAATTAGCAATTCGATTTTCCGTTTTGGTTCCACTTCTGCTTCCGCTCGGATATTACGGACCGTACGGATGATCTCAATTAAGGTCTCCATCTCTTTGACTGCTTTTGGATCTTCAAAGGATGCCTCATGGGTAGGCCAGTCGGCTATTATGAGGCTGGGACCAGATGTGGGTAGGTGCTGCCAAATCTCTTCAGTAACAAAGGGCATAAAAGGATGTAGCAATCGCAGAGATTGGTCCAGTACGTGCGCCAATACTGAACGAGTCACCTTTTTGGCTTCCTCATCCTCACTGTAAAGGGGAAGCTTCGCAAACTCAATATACCAATCGCATAATTCGTCCCAAATGAAATTATACAGTGTTCGTCCCGCTTCGCCAAAGTCATACCGGGATAATAAGCGGGTCACTTCATCAACCGTTATATTCAGTCGATGCAAGATCCAACGATCTGCAGTTGAGAAGGGACCAGTTAGGCGCAAATCCTCCGCTGTCTGTCCTTCTAGATGCATCAAGACAAATCGAGAGGCATTCCATATTTTATTGGAAAAGTTACGCGCTGCCTCTACTCGCTCCCACCGGAAGCGCTGGTCATTTCCTGGGGTACACCCGGTTGCCAGCATAAAGCGCATCGCATCGGCACCATACTTATCGATTACCTCAAGGGGATCCACGCCATTCCCCAGCGATTTAGACATTTTCCGTCCTTCAGCATCCCGGACCAATCCCGTAATCAACACATCCTTAAAAGGTTTCTTCCCTGTAAACTCTAGGGATGTAAAGATCATCCGAGCTACCCAGAAGTAAATAATATCGTATCCTGTCACAAGTACATCATTGGGAAAATAGCGTTTCATATCTTCTGTTTCCTTCGGCCAACCCATTGTGGAAAACGGCCATAAAGCTGAACTAAACCAAGTATCCAATACATCCTCATCCTGGGTAATTTGCTCACTTTCACAATGAACACAACGCTCAGGAGTCTGACGAGCAACAGTAATCTCACCACAATCAGCACAGTGCCATGCAGGAATCCGATGTCCCCACCACAGTTGACGGGAGATACACCAATCATGAACATTTTCAATCCAGTGGAGATAAATTTTTTCAAACCGCTCGGGAACAAAACGCACTCCCTGGCCACTCTTTGTTTGTGCGATGGCTTGTTCTGCCAATGGTTTCATCGCTACAAACCACTGGGTTGATAAAATCGGTTCGATCACTGCACCTGTGCGTTCGCTGTGACCCACTGAATGGACATGTTCTTCAATCTTCTCCAGTACGCCCATCTTCTGCAGATCTTTCACAATCTGTTTGCGGCATTCAAAACGGTCCATTCCCTGGTAGGGGCCTGCTTGTTCGTTCATCTTCCCTGATTCATCCATCACTAGAATCTGTGGCAAGCCATGGCGTTGACCAATCTCAAAATCATTAGGATCGTGGGCAGGTGTTACTTTGACAGCACCACTTCCAAATTCAGGATCAACAAAAGAATCAGCGACAATGGGAATCTCCCGCTCGACGATTGGTAGAATCAAGGTTTTGCCAATCAAATGCTTATACCGCTCATCATCCGGATGGACTGCCACTGCCGTATCACCCAACATCGTTTCTGGACGGGTAGTAGCAATCCGAATGCTTCCACTGCCATCCTTCAGAGGATATTTGAGATGGTAGAGCGATCCTTGAACTTCCTTATGAATCACCTCGATATCTGAAAGGGCGGTCCGGGCTTCAGGATCCCAATTGATAATATATTTACCGCGATAAATCAATCCTTTTTCGTACAGGCGAACAAACACCTCACGCACGGCCTCAGAAAGATGCTCATCCATCGTAAACCGTTCCCGGGTATAATCAAGGGAGAGGCCCATTTTCCGCCATTGATCGCGAATCACCTGAGCATAATGCTCTTTCCATTCCCACATCCGCTCCAGGAACTTCTCCCGTCCCAAATCATAGCGGCTGACCCCCTCCTCACGCAGTTTTTCCTCCACCTTTGCTTGTGTTGCAATACCTGCATGATCAGTTCCTGGTAGCCACAATGCATCATAGCCCTGCATCCGTTTCCAACGAATTAACAGGTCCTGCAATGTATTGTTCAGCGCGTGTCCAATATGCAGGTTTCCAGTTACATTCGGTGGCGGAATCACAATGGTAAAAGGCTTTTTAGTAGGATCTTTCCCTGCTTCAAAAAAACCTTTCTCCAACCAATAATCGTACCACTTTTTCTCTGCCTGCTTCGGATCATAGGTGGGAGGCAGATTGGTCTCTACCCGTTTCTCCATCTTACTTCCTCCTTCTATTTTCCAAAAATAAAAAAACCTCCCGTCCAAAGGACGGAAGGAGTCTCCGCGGTACCACCTTCGTTCACCGTAAACCAAAGAAATACGGTGCACTCAAACCCTGTAACGTAGGGTACCGGCCCATTCTACTACCTGTAAACTAGGGTTCAAATGGACAACTCCAGGGTGACTTTCAACGGCCTTCACTTTAGGAGCCTTTCAGCCTTGGGCTACCTTCTCTGTCAAGGAGTACCGTCTACTCTTCCCTATCATCGTTATTGATACAGATCAATTGTCATTATATTATATGTCGAACAGTATATACTGTCAATGATGTGGGGGATGATCCGGCATTCATCTTCTAGGTAACATCCTCTCCTTTTCTAACAAGAATCATGCCTTTCCACACGCTGCTTCGTGACCTGCGGAAACTGGAGTTACGCTCCTCATAATACTTTCGTAAACCTTCCCCCAACCAATAAAAAGTAAGAATGATAAATGAAATCGCAAACCCAATCGTCAAAGGGAGAAAAGGATGAGTAATGATGTGCCATTTATTGTATCCCAATAACTCAGGTAAATTAATCAATTCGTAATTTAAGTATGTCGTTGCATAACTGACGACAATGAAGCCTTCTACCAGAAAAATTTGCAGGAAGCCAAGTGGTCCGAGGAGTAACATTACCTTACCTATATCCTGCATAAAGTTGACAATCAAATAGGGGCGCAGAGCCGGCCAGTAATATCGGAACAATAACCCCATTTTCGTATTCCCAATCATGATTCCTGACTCCACATACTCTTTCTTTGACAGGGCAGTGATTTGCTCCTGAAAGAACTGACTCAGTCTTCCTATTTCGATAAGAGCAAGACCAAAGATCCCCCAGAGGAAGCGTTCCTCCGATTCATGAACGAAGGGGAGATGAAGATAAACTATCGCAATAAACAATGTCGGTAAAAAGGAAAAGGAGTCGCTCCACTTGGTGATAAACCAGCTTATGGGATTGCGACTCCCCAGTGAAGCAATGAGAGTGAGTGGAATTGCCACCGTATATCGTAACAAAACAATTAATAGCACTGTCCACATGGTATTTCGAGTCCCAATAACAATCAAGCTAAGAAGATCCCGTCCATCCTTATCAGAACCGAAAGGATATCCTTCGGTAAAAAGAGGGAAAGGAGGTGAGATATAGCCCTCTGATTCCGTAAAATGGATCACCTTTCTTTCCAACTCGTGATCAATGATTGGAAGATAAGGTCCCACAAAAACCGTAAAGAGAAGAATTGCCAATCTTTGTTAGTAATATGAGAAACATAAAGACAAATAAAAGGAAGCAGATTACCTCATTCTCTATCCGAAACCCATTAAATTCCACCACATTATGATAGCCTACCGCTTGAAACAGGCGATAAGCAGCCCCTTTAAATTGGGTAAGATATTCAACCAGAAGCAAATTGGACAAAAGGACAGTTATCAGTGTAGGCATAAAATCCAGAATTCCCGACCAACAGTTGCGCAACATATGCTTCCACAGTAACATCCGCTCTCTGATCCCTTTTGTCCGGGCGAACAGGACATAGAGTTGTTTTTCCTGACTCCCTAAGGCCATGGAGGTGATCCGAGCAAGGTAGGCCGTTGGAAATAGCGTCAGTAGCAAAGAAGGAAGAATAAAGCTGTACCAGTTATCCGCCATATAGACAGAGAAATGAGGCAAACCCCATTCCATCAAGGTCATCAATCCCCACTGGACTCCAATAATCACCATAAAATCCGTAAGCGACTGAACTAGAGCGGTGGTTCCATTTCCCAATAAATTGGTCTTTCGATTGCATGACGAAAATCGAACACTCCCTTGGCAATCCCTAGGGGTAGACTGATGATCAGAGCAATACTGATTAAAAGTAAACTTCTTAACACATACTCGCCCACTTCATAGAGAACCGGTTGTTCAAAAATGGTTTGTCCCAAATCCCCTTGCAGGAGGTTGGTTATATAGGTAAATACATTCTCCCGATACTGACCCCAAAAAGATCCCTTCACCTCCCCACGCGGATAATGGACTAAGACAAAACCATTACCAATAACAATAATAAAAAGCTTATAACTGATCGCGAGATACTTTTAAAGAGTCGCATAGTTACCTCCATTCATATAATTTCTGTATTCTAGTTCTTTTTTTCCTGCTTAAAATCATAAAAGTAGACCATTACTCCTAAATAAAAAGCGCTGCTTTCTCTATAAAGAGAAAACAACGTACTTTCCTACATCATTACATTGCTTCTATGGATTGCTCAGTCTCATTCTGTTTCTTTCCTGAACGCTTTATCCCAAACCAATCTCTTCTTCCAATGCTATGATTGCGGAGTTGGTAATACTTTCGTAAGCCCTCTCCTAGCCAATAAAAGGTAAGCACAATCCATGTAATTGCCGCTGCAATGGTAAAGGGAATAAAAAAGTTAGTAATAATTAAACTTTTATTCTCTCCCAACAATTGAGGCAAAGCGATGGATTCATTGGCGATGATTCCAATTCCAAAATCTAAAGTGATTTCAATATGTTCCAAATAGATCCCTAAAAAGCCAAGTTGCCCTAGCAGCAACATCACTTTCCCCAGATCTTGCATAAAATTTACAAACAGATGTGGACGGAGTGCCGGCCAATAATAGCGTTTAAACAATCCCCATCCGGAATTCCCCACTACAATCCCCGACTTCACATACTCTTGTTTGGATAAAGCCACGATCTCCTCTTGAAATAAGTGGCTCAGTCTTCCCACTTCGATCAAGGCAAGTCCAACAATCGCCAATATTTTTCGATCTTCAGAAAAGAAAACATAGGGAGTGTTTAAGTAGAGGATCGCAATCACCAACACAGGTAGATACAAGAGCATGTTGTTCCACTTTGTGACCAACCAACTAAAGGGATTTCGCTCTCCAATACTGGCAATGGCAGCGAGGGGAATAGCCACAACATAGCGTAACAAAACAATGAGAAATAGCACCCATAATGTATCTCGCATCCCCAGAACAATTAGACTAAGCAGGTCTCGTCCTTTTTCATCTGAGCCCAAAGGGTACTCCTTGGTAAGAGGAAAAGGAGGCGCTATATATCCTTCTGGTTCCAAGAGGATCAAGGGTGTCTCTTTTAGTTCCTGATCGATGAAGGGAAGATATGGTCCTGCTAAAGTCATGAACAGTAAGAGAAAGAGACTTAAAAGACCAATAATAAGGGGAATATTTCTTTTCATTTTTCCTCCCTCCATAACGGATCAAGGAAATACCTTGAAATTAGGCTAGCAATTTTAGTTAATAAGATCAGGAACATAAACAAAGTAACAATTACGATGATTAAATTGTTCTCAGAAACAACCTCCTTGCCTGGATAAATCACATTGATCGCAGCGGAATTATGATATCCCAAAGCCTGATACAAGCGAAAAGCAGCTCCTCGGTACTGGGTCAGATACTCAACAATCAGGAGATTAGAGAGAGTCACACTTACAATCGAAGGTAAGTGATTCAATATGGCGGGCCAACAATTGCGCAACATATGCTTCCATAAAACAACACGCTCACTTAACCCTTTAGCCCGTGCGAAAAGGATATACAGCTGCTCTTCTTGACTGCCCAGCGCCATGGAAGTAATTCGTGCCAAATAAGCTGCTGGAAAAAGTGTTAACAAAAGAGAAGGTAAAATAAAACTATACCACTCATCGTCCATATAGACGGAAAATCGAGGTAATCCCCAGCTCATAAGTTCCATTAATCCCCACTGAACACAAATAATCACCATAAAATCTGGCACTGACTGAAAAAAAGCAGTCGTCCCATTCCCCAGAAAATTCGTTTTTCGATTTGAATGACGTAGATCCATAACTCCCTTGGCAATCCCCAGTGGTATACTTAAAAATAAGGAAATAGCTATCAGAGGCAAGCTTTTAAGTGCATATTCTACTGCTTCGACCTCAACAGGTCGTTCAAAAAAAGTTTGCCCTAGATTTCTTTCATAAATCAGCTCCTTAAAAAAGAAGTGTAAATTATCACGATATTGCTCCCATGAAAAAACATAGGTGCCTTTCACCGCATTACCCACGCCAATATATTCGATGTTTCGTGGAAATTGAACAAAAATGATTACAAGTAAAGTTAAAAAGATAAAACCTACAATTGCCCATGAAATTTCCTTCATCAGACGCATTTTTCTTCTTTGTCTCCTCCCATTTTTTCAAAATCCGAAGCCCTACGGCTTCGGATTTCACACTTAATTACTCAGCCATCTGAAATGCTTGTCGCACACTATCCCACATTCCTTGCGGATCGGCGATAAATGCCAATAATAATACTGTGCAAAGCAGGAGGAGACTTAAAATAACTATAAATAATACACCTTTATAAGCACTTCTTACCCATCGAGTTGCACCCACGGAATCCCTTCCCCCCTTCAACGACACAAATCGACTTCTTTTTCTATAATACTATTTTGAGGGTTTTAATGCAGCCTGTCCACTATATTCAGCAAAATTCTTTCGATTTTGTCGAAAAAGGGGAAGAAAAGGGTCGAGGGCTCTGATTTACCCCGACCCTTTATTGATCATTTACCCTTCCAATCTTTTATCAAATCACCTCGATGAAGGAAAATTTAACGTCTTTTTCGTTCTTTATACTGGTTAAGCTGGAGTAGCTCCTCTTTTTTGTTTGCACGAACTTGTTGCTTGTTTTTTCTTGTTGGCCACAAGGTACGAATGAATCCCTGCACTTGTTGCAAACGCTTCATTTCCTGTTCTAACAACTGTACAGAATCGGCCTCACTAACACTTAGTGATTTTTCGTAGTAGTGACGGAGCAGACGGAAAGGACGTTCTGGATAAGCGAGATATAAGGCAAGAAGTTTTTTCTCCTTTGAGGTTAGCTCCCATTCTCGTTCGTAATAAGATAAAGCAGTATGAAAATCGAGTCCCTCTTTTTCCAAGGGAAAACGACGGAAATAGGCCGCAAGATCACGAACGGGGCTTGCAACCCGCGCATGATCCCAATCAATCCACTTCCATCCCTTGTCTCCATAGACGACATTGCGTGGATCCAGTCGGCCATGGCAGACCGTCCATCTTGGCGGATATCCATTCTCTGTTTTTACAAATCGTTCCATACCACGAATGGCAAAGGTAATTGCTTTATCTAGATAATCAATATTGTTTATAAATACATTATCAAAGGGAGAACGAAACTCTCGCTCCTCAATTTTCTCAAGGTAATGGTTTAACCTGTTTCGTTGTTGCTCCCATTGAGTGATCTGAGCTTCTCCTACTGGCTGTTGAAAGCTGGTCTTTGCTGCTGCAATCGATTGACTTAACCGATGAAAGCGAGCTAACTGGACCAATTGTTCTGCCTGTTTTCCTACAAATCCTGACTCCTTCTCTTCTCCAAACCAAGGAGTTAAATACCAAATACCCCCTTCATAATGGACAAAAGGCTCTCCAGATTGTGTTCTTACCCATGGTAGCAGGTGTTCATACCCAACAGCCGACAGTTCTTCCAATGTCTCCTGAACAAAAGAAATCTGTTCTAGAGATGATGCGCTACGCTTCAAAGCAAAATTGCCGGACTCAGTCTGAATCTGCAGAACCCCTCGAACAGGCTTTATCTTTTGCGGAACCAGTTTATATCGCTTTAATACTTTTTTTAGTTCATTCTGATGCACGTAACGATCAATCCGCAATCCCTATCCCTCCCCTCAAACAAAATCAACCACCGCCTCCAAGCAGCAGCATTAGTATTCGCTTCCGCAATTTATTCTGGCTTATGTGGGATATAAATGATTTGTCCTTCTTCCAATACTTCTGAATCTAACGCATTTAGACTTTGTAACTCACTGAGAGAGACCTCATAACGTTCTGCAATTCCCGCCAAAGATTCATCTCTTTGGGCGATTACCATTTTCATCCGGACAAAGGGATTCGCTTTTTCCTCACTTACCAACCAACGGGTCCATTCCAGACTTGAGGTTTCCTCTTGGATGTTCTCCGGATGTTCCGCTTCCTCTTCTCCCTCTACTGAAGATACTTTCTCCTCTCTCATCTCCTTTGCAGAAGATTGTTCTTCAAGGCTTACTTCCTCTTGCTGTGGTGCCTTGGGTGCTGATTTATCCAACTTCTCTTCCGTCTCATTGATTAGTTCTGTATCGGATAATGGTCGGAGATGCTGTCCAAAACTAAAATCTTCCTCGTATTTATTGCTATGCTGACGAGGATTAAGCGAAAAAAGATTATCTTTCTCTGACGGTAACGCAGCTTGCGGTTCCGTCTCAGATTCCACCTTATGTTCTGTTAAATCTTTTTCGGAAAATGAGACAGAAGATGATTCTTGTACTGGCTGAAATTCATAGAGATCTGGTTCACGCAAAGGAATCTCTTTCTTATGCGCAACTTCTTGCTTTCGCTCTTCCTCCTGTAAATCGAAAGAATCCACCTCATCTTCCTGGGATTCCTCTTCTGATCGGCTAGCAATATGAAAAAATTGGTGATCAAATACCCTTACATCTTCCTCTAGCTCAGTATCATCCTGTACCTCATCTTCCTGAAGGCTCTCTGGATCTTCCTGCTTCTTCATCTCTGGATAGGTAGAAAAAGTAGGCAATACCTCTTCCTTCGGTTCTACGATCGCTTCTTCTTCAAACTCCCCGTCCTCCTCTACCGTTTTTTCCGGGAGAAGCCCATCGATCACTAAGACAGCTTCAATCTGTAATTCAAAGGGGGATAATACTTTATAATCAAAAGCTTCTACCTCAGCCGTTATCCGCTCTTGATCAGCCCGTTCAACAGGTAGGGTAATCTCTACAGGGATCACATAAGCAATCTCCTCAATCTTCTCTCCTGTCAATCCCTCTTTATCTTCTCCACTTTGCTCTGCTTTTTCTGGCGGAAAGGCATCATCCCCTTCATAAGTTCCATTTAGACGGAGGAAACCGTGAATACGCAAATGAGTTTCCTGATCTTCTATTTTCACATCTGGAAATAAGTCCAACTCCAGCAAAGAACCAATCCCCGCCTGTTGGGGATGGATTTGAACTTTTTCCAAAATATCAAAACGTAATTGTGCTAAATGGCTTTCTGACATCAGCTATCCCTCCTAAAATCACACCCTGATGGCAGCGATCAATAGACTCCTACTGCCAAAAAACACACCACCCGATCCAGTTTATGTCGCTATTTTGGTACGATATATTCCCTATGACAATTTTTGCGATTCTCAATCCAAACTTTTCCTTAATCAATTCAGCTTCAACACTCCCTCCTTTGATTGCCGGAAATAGAAAAAGATAAGGGCTTTTTCAACTATGTAGCTATCTATATGCATGAAAGAAAGGGATATACCGTTGTCCCTAACTAAAAAGAGGATAGGGCAGCGCCCTATCCTCATTCATTCATCAATTTACCGAGAGAATTTTTTCTAATGCTTTCCGGTTGGCTTCAATGGTACGATCAATATCTTCCTCTGTATGTACCGTTGAGATGAACATTCCTTCAAATTGAGATGGCGGAATGGATATCCCTAACTGGAGCATCTCTTTAAAATAGCGAGCAAAACGGCGGGTATCCGACTTCTTTGCCTGATCATAGTTGGTTACATTCTCCCCAGTAAAAAAGAAGGAAACCATAGATCCAATCCGGTTAATATGGTGTGGGATTCCTAAATCCTCTGCATTCTGCCGCAACCCAGCTTCTAAACGAGCACCTTTCTTCTCCAACTCCTCATACACTTCTGGCGTTAGTTCACCCAAAGTGCTATAACCGGCAACCATTGCCAAAGGATTCCCTGATAATGTACCTGCTTGATACACCGGCCCTTGAGGTGCTACCCACTCCATAATCTCCCGGCGTCCTCCATATGCTCCCACAGGTAAACCTCCACCAATCACTTTCCCCATGGTGGTCAAATCAGGTGTCACGCCAAATCGCCCTTGGGCAGAATGATAGTCGACACGAAATCCTGTCATCACTTCATCAAAAATCAATAAACTTCCATAGTGGTCACAGACTTTCCGCAATCCCTCTAAAAATCCAGGTTGCGGTGGAACAACTCCCATGTTTCCTGCCACTGGTTCAACAATCACAGCTGCGATGTCATGGCCATACTTTTGAAAGGCTAGCCGTACACTGTCCAGATCATTGTAGGGTACGGTCAATGTATGACTGGCAATATTTTCTGGCACACCAGGGCTATCAGGAAGTCCTAAAGTAGCAACTCCAGAACCTGCTTTAATCAATAAGCTGTCCGAATGCCCATGATAACACCCTTCAAACTTCAAAATTTTATTCCGTTTGGTATATGCACGGGCTAAGCGTAACGCGCTCATGGTTGCTTCGGTTCCAGAGTTGACCATCCGTACCACTTCTACAGAAGGGGTACGCTCCACTACTCTGAGAGCCAAGGCGGTTTCAATCTCCGTCGGTGCACCAAAACTGGTCCCTTTTTCCGCCATTTCCTTGATCGCTTCTACAACAACCGGATGAGCATGGCCTAAAATCAGTGGTCCCCATGAGGCAACATAATCAATATACTCATTACCATCAACATCATAAACTCGAGAACCTTTCCCCTGCTTAAAATAGACAGGATTCATCCCCACCGCACCAAATGCACGTACGGGACTGTTTACCCCACCTGGAATTACTTTTAGGGCCTCTTGAAAATTGGCTATTGAACGTTCATATCCTTTATGCAACTTGGATCACCCCTCACCGATATTGTAACGTAAACATCAGAGAAAAGCATAGTTTCCAAATGCCTTACAAACAATATACCTGTTGGATACCCTTTAAAAGGAGATGATAAAAGTGACAGTAGGTACAAAGATTAAACAAACCATCGCCAGTGCTGAAAGTGTCGCTGCCAATCTAAAGCAATTTGCCTTAGATACGGACAACCAGCAATGGAAGGGAACCTATAATCAGCTGGCACAAAACATGGAAATGATCATCCAAGAATTAAAAAACCGAGAACAGCAAATTATGCAGGAAGAGCCCCAATATCGTCAGCTATAAAATAAGCCCGTGTCGAGTAAGACACGGGCTTTTTAATCTGTTATCCCTTGGGTCGAAAAATTAACGCTGCCAAAAAACCAAAAATAATTGCCGCTGAAATTCCAGCACTGGTCACTTCAAAAATTCCTGTAATCACGCCGACGAGTCCATGTCGTTCTGCCTCCGCCATAGCTCCCCGTACCAGTGCACTACCAAAGCTGGTAATCGGCACAGATGCCCCAGCTCCTGCAAAATCGATCAAGGGCTCATAAAGCCCAAAACCATCTAACACTGCTCCTGACACGACCAGGATGCTCGTAGTATGAGCTGGAGTCAATCGAAACACATCAAACATGATTTGTCCTACGACACAAATCAATCCTCCCACCACAAAAGCCCAGAAAAAATTCACCTTACTTCCCTCCTCACACTTCTATGGCCACTGCGTGGGCGATACAAGGAATTGTCTCCTTTTGCTGATAGCTAACAGGAGATAAAAGCGCCCCTGTTGCTACAATTAATACTTTGTTTAATTCCCCACGCCGAAAACGATTTAAGATATGCCCATAAGTTACACAAGCAGAGCTGGCACAACCGCTAGCCCCTGCATGAACGGGTTGATCCTCACGATAAATCATCAGTCCACAATCCAAAAATCGATCCACAGGCAAGGGAAGATCATGCTTGGCCAAAAGGTCGGCTGCTGTCTGATGACCCACCCGCCCCAGATCCCCTGTCAGGATCAAATCATAGGTAGAAGGAGAGATCCGCAAATCGCGAAAATGTGCCTGGATCGTATCCACCGCTGCAGGTGCCATCGCCGCTCCCATATTTAATGGATCTTGAACACCTAAATCTACCACTCGACCAATGGTAGCCGAAGTAATACAAGGTCCCTCACCATGGGGCATCACCACTGCTGCTCCAGCTCCCGTCACCGTCCACTGAGCTGTGGGAGGCTTTTGCGCACCGTATTCCGTCGGATATCGATACTGTCTCTCCGCTGTCGCATTGTGACTACAAGTTCCTGTCAACACTCGCTCCGCTTTACCACTGTCCACCATTAATGCTGCTAAAGCCAATCCTTCCATCGAAGTAGAACAAGCTCCAAATAATCCTATATAAGGAACAGATAAAGTGCGAGCCGTAAAACTACTGGAGATCACTTGATTCATCAGATCTCCGGCTAGAAAAAACTGAATATCTTCCATTTGCAATCCAGCTTTATCAATCGCTCGTTCGCAGGCTTCTTCAAACATTTTTTTCTCTGCTTTTTCAAAGCTATCCTGACCAAGCCATAGATCTTCATGGAGCAGATCAAAGTCTTCTGCCAAAGGACCCTGTGCCTCAAAAGGCCCTCCAACCGTTGCCGAAGATACAATCCGCGGGCGATTGGTAAATATCCATGTTTGTCCCTGAATCATCTTTTTAACCTCCCATCCCCATGAGAATCACTTTAATAATCCCGATCACAAAGGCGGACACCACCCCAAAGACAATCACCGATCCAGCCAATTTAAACATATTGCCTCCAACACCAAGCACCAATCCTTCGGCACGATGTTCAATTGCGGCCGAAGAAACCGCATTGGCAAAACCAGTCACTGGAATGGCCGTCCCTGCTCCAGCCCATTGGGCGATATTATCATAAACACCAAACCCCGTGAGAAGTACTGCAATAAAAATCAAGGTAGCTACTGTTGGATCACTGGCTGTCTTTTCATTAAAATCGAAGAAACGCATATAAAAAGTGGAGATTAACTGTCCCAGCAAACAAATACTTCCTCCAACTAAAAAGGCGCGTATACAGTTTTTCACCACAGGACGAGCCGGCTCTCGCTTTTTTGCGAAGGCTTGATATTCCTGCTGCACTGGGGGCAATTTTTTCTTCTGTTTTTTTGACATAAAGGTTCACCTCCGTTGATCCTTTATTTCAAAAGCGGACGGAGCTCATGAATCATTCCTTCCAATTCTTCAGCGCACATCCCATACATCTGCTTGGCCTCTTTGTTTTGTGTATCTAGGGCAAATAGCTCCAGATCCGCCTTTGCCTTTTGCAATGAAGAGTAAAGAAGTTGACGGGTTGTTGGCTTGGGCACTTGAATCGCATCATCGAACAGATCCAAATACAAATCCCCCATGGCATCCACCTGGGCCAAAAAAACGTTTTCCACTGTGACGCCCACTTTATCCAACTCCGTTTTCAACCAATGCCGGTTTAACCCCATGGTAGATAATGGTTCATCCATAATGTTGCCATCTAAAATCACCGTCTGGGTCCCCACTTCTGGTGCGGTCTGTACTCCTAAATGTTGCGGGGTAATCGGTTGTTGATTTGCCTTCAACAGGGCATTAATTTCCCCGTCAGCTTCCAGTACCGCAAACTCTACATCAGCAATATTGAAAATCTGTCGATGCCGGAGCTGCTTTAAAAGATCCTCTGGTGTATACCGGGCTTTTTTCAACTGATCTTCCATGATCTTACCATGCTTGACTACGACCACTTCCCGCCCCTGCACAGTATCCCGTACCCATTTGCTTTTGAGGGAGAGAAAACTAAGACCAATTCCCAACAGCAACCATGAAGCAAGAGCAATCAAACCATATGTAAGATTGACCATTCCTAAAGTAATCACTGCTGCAATCACAGCCAGTGCAATTCCGTACAAAATATCAAAGTTGGTCATACGAGCTGCTACTTTTCGTCCTGTTAACCGCACAACAAAGAGTAAGATAAAAAACATGCCAATCGAACGTAGTAAAAATCCCAACCACTCTGGCACCTTCTTAGCTCCTTCCCTCAAGCTATTTTTTATTCTTTAACGGAATCAGCAATTCAAATAAGAGCATTAAGATTATAACCATCATGCTTCTTTACTATCCAAACACGTTGTCAATTGAAGTACAGGAGAAAGGGTTATCAATTAGGTTACCAGATACTAAGACAGCTATACCCTCTTAAGATTTTGATATTAGATCCAGGCAATTCTATCAAAGCAACGCACCAGAAAATAGCAAAA
>CALJVA010000183.1 GCA_937975135.1 uncultured Thermoactinomycetaceae bacterium
TTTTGTTACGGGTGTAAATATGTATGGGTTGTACCATGCGAATCCGATCGTAGGACCGATTGTCGGTGGTGCGATCTCCGCAGCGATGTGGCTTATGGAAAATGTACTGGTGTGGCTTTGGGTGGACAGTCACCGACCACACCGAAAAAGAATGAAAGAGCTAAAACGGGAAGCGAAGCAACAAATTGAAGAAATAAAGTTGAAACAGCAACTAGAGTGGATGCTTTGGGAAGCGCAGAAGCCTAGTTTGGATCTGATTATAAAGGCGAGAGAAGCTGAAGAAGAAAGAAAAAAGGTTGAAGAGGAAGGTTTGCCAGAGTTTTTCCGAGCAAAGAAAGAGTTACAGTCGATGACCTTTGAATTGTTCCAAAGGGATCAATCGGATAGTAAGGCGGGGTATCTAATTGGAGAAGATAAATCGGCAGACTTGGGTAAAGAAACTGTGGCGACTGCAAAGAGCAAAGAATCTGTAATTCAAGAAGAAAAACGTTTGGGTCGAGGGGTTATGTTGTCAAAAGAAGAGCGTCGTGAAATGCCTAAGAGTAGCGCAGAAACACAAAATGGGCAGTTCTCCCCTAAGGAAAAATTAGATACATCATCTAGCGACTCGGGAGGGAAATCCCAGCCAAAAATTCGAGATGTTGAGGTGGTATTAAGCTATGCGATCGATATATACCGTAAGACGGGTAAAAAACCAACCAGGCGGCAATTAATCGAGGAAGCAAATACTACAGAGCATTATGCTAAGCAAGCATTAGCGCGACTGAAAGAAATGGAGGAGACAGCAACGAAGGAGCAAAAACATGCGCAGCTAAAACTGATCGAAACGGCATAAATGGAGAACTACGAAGAAGGGATGAATGGATCGGGAGTCATCCCCGATCCATTTCATTTTTAGGAATGTGCCAAAACCAATTTTAATAAGAATAAACACTTGACATGTTGTCTGTATCTAGTTATACTATAAAGTGCAAAGCACCACGAAGGATTCATGTAGCTCTTTCGATCTGATAAGACTTCATGAATCCTGAATAAAAGATCAGTCTGCTATTAATTACCATTATGCGGACGTGGCGGAATCGGCAGACGCGCAAGATTCAGGATCTTGTGGTCGAAAGACTGTGGGGGTTCAAATCCCTTCGTCCGCACCAATAAGTGCCCTTAGCTCAGCTGGATAGAGCGTCTGACTACGAATCAGAAGGTCGGGAGTTCGAATCTTCCAGGGCACACCAGAAAGTCTCACATTGGTGAGACTTTTTTTTATGTATCTTTTACAGAATTGAGGGAATTGGTATGAATAAAAGGATTATCATACCACTGTGTATTATGGTGGCAATTTCAACACTGATTCTTACTGGATGTGGTTTACAGTCCATCTCATCTGAGGCAAAGGAGGGAAGTTCAGCTGAAACTAAAGTTGCTTCTTCCGGTGAAGGACCTTGTTTGGAAACGGGAGGAGATCTTGCTCCACGCTATCTTGTAGGTAAAAAATGGCCAGAGGCACCTTCCGATTATACATTCTGTTTGAAAAAAGGTGCGGATTCGATACCAGTTTACTATCTAGCGTATAATGAAGAATATCCCAAAGAAACAGTTCAGTTCTTCTTGCAACGGAAAGAAGAGGGAAAGTGGATCAATGTGGCAGACTTCACATCAACGAAGGAAGGACTGGATGAAAACGTCCATATCTTTAAGAAAGAGTATGATCAGCCATTGCAAGAAGGTGCTGAGTACAGACTTTATTATGTAGATAAAGGGACCAGTGATTATGCTGGTACCATCGTGATGAGTTTTGTTGAATATCGGGAGGGGAACGAAGAGAGGGAATGAATAGGTAGATTCATGTGACTCGTCACTTCAGAGAGAGGGATTTCTAGGGAGAACAGTGATCATCGGTTTGAGGGACTGACTTCTCCCTAGTTGCATTTATCAGCAGAAGAGGGTATAATATAGTTGACATCTGAAATTCTTAATATGTGCCCTTAGCTCAGCTGGATAGAGCGTCTGACTTCGAATCAGAAGGTCGGGAGTTCGAGTCTTCCAGGGCACACCAAAAGCACCTCATGCGAGGTGCTTTTCTAATTTGGGTTTAATCATCATCCCACCCAATATTGATTCCATCACTGGAGATTTCGATTTCCAAGGGACCAATCTCGATTTCAAAGCCATCTTTTTCCAATTCGATTTCAAAATGATCCCCGATCTCAATTTCAATTTCGTCCTCTTCGATCTCAATTTCCACATCGCCAATTTGAATTTCGATTTCATCTTCATCAAAATTAATTTCTGATAAATGCATAGTAGAACCCCTTTGCAGTTTATAATATCTATTATTCTAATGATATTTGATACAATTTACAATCTTAAATGTCGATTAGAGGGAATCTTATTACTTTTTAAAATAGGGGGACCCCAATAACTCCCATATTCTTGGATCTTCAGGACCAATATACCAGTGAGCGATTCCTCCTATTTCGGGATGCTTGTCCCAAATGCGCTTCACTTTTTCTTCATAACCTGTTCGATCATGAAAATATCCGATTTTTGTCTCTCCTTCGATTGTATAGGTGAGATACGCTTCACCATTTTTATCCCGTTTTACAGTTGGTTTTTGCTTGCGAATAATTTCTTGTGCCTGAGAATAGAAAAAAGGGATCTGTTTATGGGAAGATGTCCATCTGTACCCATATAAAGGGAGTCCTAGTTGAATTTTCTCAGCGGGCACTTGTTTTTTGCCAAAAGAGAGTATCTGATCGATCCACTCCAGTGGCGCATTGGGGCCAGGATGTCCCCAGCTATAATTGTATGCTTTAATCTTAAAGATATCGGCGGCTTTTCCTAGTCGGTTCCAATCTTGTGCCTTTTGGCCTGGATATTCTCCCGGTTCTGTTGTTTTGGGATAAACAGAAACTGCAAGCAATTTTTCTTCCTCATGTAGTTTTGCTGCTAATTCTTCGATAAATAGGGAAAAGGCATCTCGATCTTGGGAATGGATTGGTTCGAAATTGATTTCAATTCCGTCATACCTTTTCACAGTAACAAGTTCTGTAATCTTTTCAACCAATTTGGTTCGCTGTTCTTTTGTTGCCAACAGTTTATGAAGGCGATCAGGATTAAAACCATTACCTATAACAGGAATGATCTTTATCTTATTTTTCCGGGCAATTTCTAGGGCGGCTTTATTTTCTCCTGTCATAGAAGGACGAAAGCTAATGCTTCCATCTTCTTGAACATCATACCAGAAGAAATTGACTTCCGTAATCGTATCTGCGTTTTGTTTCAAGGACTGGAGCGCCTGCTCTTCATTCCAAAAAGGAAACCAAACGGCGACAGTGAAGGGATCAGTTGTTACTGGAGTTGAAGGTAGCTTTGTCGGAACTTGTGGCTGTGGCTTGACTCCTTTGGAGTCATGGGGTTCAATAGGTTCTTTTGGAATCGGGTATCGATCATTCTTTGGACTTTGTGAAGATTTTAGGGGCGGTAAAGCAGGTTTACCTGGTGGTTGATCTAATTTTGCAGTAGATTCTCTCCAATTGTTATGGAGGATCTCGTCAACAGTACTTTCAAAAGAGGAATCATCATGTTCAGGCATTAGGGTCTCTTCTTCTACAGTTTCCGTTATTACGTCATCCCACTGTGGTGGCGTTTCACTTGATTTCTTCAGTTCCTTCTTTGTTGGAGCTTGTGTCAAGGGTGGGTCGGTATCTGAAAAACTATATATTGTGATAATTCCTCCAAAAATGATAAAAGCGAGGATGACTGTCGCAGCCCGTAAGGGGGAACGCTTTTTAGGACCCCGGGCTACTGTTCTTTTTAAGGGTGGAGAAGGTTTAGATCCTAATTTGTAGTGATTTCGCACGCCTCATTCCTCCATTCCTATTGGTATTAAAGGAAGAATATCTCCTTCCTTATTTTTAGGATTATCAAGGATCTATACAAGTTCTATCATAACGAATTTGCATTGTATGGCAACAATAGGGCAAAAGAGAATTTTGTAGAAAAATCAGGATATCCAGAAGAGATTCCTAGCAATTCTTCCTTTTTAGATAAAATAGCATTAAAAATATGATAAACTGAAAATTTCTGTGTTTTTCCTAAGGTAATTTACCTTCGTTTTTTGTATCATTCGATCACTAAAGGTGTGTCGTCCTTTTTGCTTCTATAATTTCTTGCACAATGCTGCTGAATTTTAGATACTGTTGATGTTCATTAAAAAATGCCTTCACATTGATGAAGGCATTCTAAGTGTTAACTCAATATATTCTAGATTCGATGGGGGACATAAATGCTAATTTTTATCATCTAAGCGATCAATATTAGTTATCTTCCAGTATTAGTTATCTACCAGTCCATTCTTTACAGCATAAACAGCTGCTTGGGTTCGGTCTTCTAAACCTAATTTCGCAAGGATATTACTTACATGGGTTTTTACAGTTTTTACCCCAATAAATAGTTCCTCGGCAATCTGTTGGTTGGTCTTTGCTTCTCCTAACAATTTCAATACTTCCCGCTCACGTTTGGTCAATTCATTATGTAGTGGCTTCTTTTTGACTTTCTGCATGTGTCCCATCATTTTAGAGGCAACTTGAGGTTCGATTCGTGCTTCGCCACGGTAAGCGGCATAGATTGCTTCCAAAATATCTTCTCCTCGTGAGGTTTTTAGTAAATAGCTAAATGCGCCTGCCTCGATGG
>CALJVA010000184.1 GCA_937975135.1 uncultured Thermoactinomycetaceae bacterium
ATATTAAAATTTATATTTATTGAAGAAAAAATAGATACCAGGAGGAGCAAGATGAAAGAGAATCTAGATCCTGAAGCAGCAACCGTGGCCGATGTGGAGCGGTTGTTACGTGAAATTAGTGTGATTGTTAAGCGAAAAGGACGGGAGATTCTAGAAGAATTTCCTATCACCCCTCCACAATTTACTGCCCTTTTATGGCTAAATGATGCGGGCTCCCTTACGGTAGGTGAACTAAGTCAAAAAATGTACTTAGCATGTAGTACCATCACTGATTTGGTTGATCGGATGGAGAAAAACCATCTTGTGAAAAGAGTGCGTGATGTAAATGATCGACGGGTGGTTCACGTCCAACTATTACCACAAGGGAGTTCGCTCATTGAGGAAGTGATGGCGGCACGCAGGGCTTACTTAGCAAAGATTTTATCCCGTTTTTCTCAAGAAGAAACACTTGCGATTCAAAAGCATCTTGCTTTATTATATGAAGAAATGAAAGAATGAGAAGACAGAATCTAAACATGAGCTGTAGAAGATATAGGAGCAACTTTCATTTTATTTTTATTATTGAGATGTAAAGTTATTGATGTAAAGATTTCATTAAAATTCCCCTTCCTTTTCACTCCCATTATGCATATAATATTGTTAATTACCTCACCTTCGATTATTGTAACGAAGAGTAGGGATTATCAGTTTGGAGCACTTTTTATCCGTTTATTCACATAATTCGTTTTGATTGTTTGTAAACGGCAGGAGGTAGGACGGGTGGCGAAAGAACTACTGACGATTCGCAATTTAAAAACACACTTCTTCACTGATGAAGGTGTGCTGCCGGCAGTAAACGGAGTAAACCTAGAGATTAAAGAGGGAGAAACCTTAGCCTTGGTTGGAGAATCAGGCTGTGGGAAAAGTCTTACCTCCCTATCGATCATGGGTTTAGTGCCGGGAAATGGACGGATCGTCGATGGAGAAATCCTTTTTGAGGGAGAAGATCTTACTAAAAAAACGCCAGAAGAGATGTCAAAGATCCGTGGTAATAAGATCACGATGATCTTTCAAGAACCGATGACTTCTTTGAATCCGGTTCTTAAGATTGGTGACCAGATTATGGAGGGATTGATCCTTCACCGTAATCTGGATAAGAAAGCAGCGCGGGAGCGGGCCATTGAAATGCTAAAGCTGGTTGGCTTCCCCCGAGCAGAAGAGATTGTGGATGAATATCCGCACCAGCTTTCTGGTGGGATGAGACAACGAGCCATGATCGCAATGGCAATGGCTACTAATCCAAAGCTGCTGATCGCCGATGAGCCGACAACAGCCTTGGATGTTACTGTACAAGCACAGATCCTTGACTTGATGCGCGACATGAAGGAAAAGTTCAATACTTCAATTCTGATGATTACCCATGATCTGGGTGTGGTGGCTGAAATGGCCGACCGGATTGTGGTGATGTATGCAGGTCGGGTGGTCGAAGAGGCTGATGTAGTAACATTATTTGATAAGCCGAGCCATCCCTATACGGCTGGTTTGATCAAGTCACTTCCCAGTCTGGAAGAGGAACAGGAGCGCCTTTATTCAATTCGAGGGAATGTTCCTTCACCAGATGCATTGCCATCGGGGTGTAAGTTTGCTCCACGCTGTGAAAAAGCATGGGAGCTCTGCTATCAGAAAGAACCCGAGCTGGTGGAAATTTCCCCAGGGCATAAAGCCCGTTGTCTCCTCCATCAAGGGAAGGAAGGGGCTAATACAGCATGAGTGACACACTATTAGAAGTACAGGGACTGAAAAAATACTTCCCCATTCGTGGGGGGATTTTGCGTCGGGTAGTGGGGCATGTAAAAGCAGTTGATGACGTTAGTTTTTCGGTAAAAAAAGGGGAAACCTTTGGACTCGTAGGTGAGTCGGGCTGTGGTAAATCAACAACGGGTCGCACCATCCTACGTCTTCTGGAACCAACAGAAGGAAAGGTCTTGTTCGATGGTGTTGATGTAGCTTCCCTATCTACACGGCAGATGCAAAAAACCCGTCGTGATTTGCAAATGGTCTTTCAGGATCCCTTTGCCTCACTTAACCCACAAATGACGGTTGGTGAATTGATCGAAGAGCCGATGAAGGTTCACAACCTGTATAGTCCCGAAGAACGGAAAAAGAAAGTAATCGAGTTAATGGAGACAGTGGGATTAGATCCCGTTTATCAGCAGCGGTATCCCCACGAATTTTCCGGTGGTCAGCGACAACGGATCGGGATTGCCCGGGCCTTGTCTCTGAAGCCGAAATTGATCATCGCTGATGAGCCTGTCTCAGCATTGGATGTATCGATTCAATCTCAAGTTCTTAATTTGTTGCAAGATTTGCAGAAAGAGTTTGGACTTACTTATATCTTTATTGCCCACGATCTTAGTGTCGTTAAACACATTTCAGATCGAGTCGGTGTAATGTATCTCGGGCGTATGGTGGGGATTGCACCGAAGAACGACCTATACAACGATCCAGCTCAC
>CALJVA010000185.1 GCA_937975135.1 uncultured Thermoactinomycetaceae bacterium
GACACTACTGAGTAAAGGGCAGCAGCCAACGCGCTGCCTTTTTTGTTTGGGGTTGTTTTCCATGCCGAAGAAACCATTGCGTCCGTGCCTTTACCCGGGGTGCCCTGAGCTTACGAATCAAACATACTGCATGAAGCACCAATTAAAACGTATAAAGCAACGGCGAAGGGATAAAGCAAAGCAGGATGAATATTATGACAGATTCAAACGGGATCAGCAATCAAAGCAGTTTTATCATAGCAAAGATTGGAAAAGAGCAAGGGAACAGGCATTGGTCCGAGATAACTATCTATGCCAACATTGCCTGAAGGAGAAGAGGTTCACCAGGGCGACGATTGTTCATCATATTGTCGAAGTAAAAGAGGACTGGGGAAAGCGATTTGATATAGATAATTTGATCAGTTTGTGCGCTGCTTGCCACAACCGGGTTCATGCCGGCAAAGCAGGACACCCCCCGGGGTGAAAAAATTTTCATTCGCGCCTGGGTACCGGCGCCGGGCCCTTTCTGCGCACAAAATTCCCCACGAAAAAATTTCAGAAGGGAGGTTTTGGAAATGGCCGGCCAAAGGCAACCGATTGATTTACTGTTATATAAAGGGAAAAAGCACCTAACCAAGAAGGAAATCGAACAGCGAAAGGCACAAGAGGTGAAAGCGCCGGCGGATAAAGTAAAAGCGCCGTCTTATCTGCCGAAGGAGTTAAAACGCGAGTTCAAAAAAATCGCTGACGAACTCATGCGGATCAACATCATGAGCAATCTGGATGTTGATGCGTTGGCCCGGTTTGTGATGGCGAGGAAATTATACCTGGAAGTTACTCAAAGAATACTGGATGACCCTGATTTACTCATGGACAAACATTTGGTCAGCGCACAAGATAAGTTTTTCAAGCAGTGCCGATCCGCAGCCAACGATTTGGGACTGACAATAAGCTCCCGATGCCGATTGGTCGTACCGAAGAAAGAGGAAAAGGAGCCAACCGCTTTTGAAAAGCGGTTTGGTGATTTATGACGCTCAAACAATGGCTGATCGACTATTCCCATGATGTAATCAACGGGGAAATTGTCGCTTGTCAAAAACACAAATGGGCCTGCATGCGCTTTTTGCGCGATGTGGAACGAGAGGGGACCGAGGAGTTCCCTTTTGTTTTTGACGACGATAAAGCCCTGCGCTTTTTGGAGTGGATGAGCCTTTTTAAGCACCGAAAAGGAAAGCTGGCCGGCCAACACATCCAGCCTCACCCGATTCAAATATTTGTTTTCGGCAATATCTACGGGTGGATCCACAAAGACACTGGGTTGAGGCGGTTCCGCAAAGGATATTGGCAGGTGGCCCGGAAGAATGCCAAATCCCAGAGCCTGGCGTGTGTGGCATCCTATGAGGCGAGCGCTTTTGGGGAGCCGGCTGCCGAGGTATACTGCGCGGCCACAAAGAAGGACCAGGCAAAAATCGTGTGGGATGAAACCGAAAAAATGATCGCTGCTTGCAGCGAGTTGAAAGGCAAATTCCGGACAGCATACGGCATCATCCATCACATTAAAAGCGGCTCGATCATCAAACCACTGTCCAAGGAAGATCGCAAAACGGGCGACGGAACAAGCCCGCAGTGCGGGATTGTGGACGAGTATCACAGTCACGAGACCTCCGAGATCTATGATATCCTCGATTCCGGAATGGCTGCCCGGCCACAACCTTTGCTGATGATCATCACCACAGCGGGTTTTGAATTGGCGCGGCCATGTTATTCCGTGGAGTATCAGTACATCTCCAAGCTCCTGGATCCGAACAATCCAGTGGAGAATGACGAATACTTTGCCATGGTCAATGAGCTGGATAAGGACGATGACATCAAAGATGAGCGGGTTTGGGAAAAGGCGAATCCGATTCTTTGCTCTTACGAGGAAGGGATTCACTATCTCAGGGGGCAATTGAGAGTGGCCCTGGAAGCTCCGGAGAAGATGCGGAACTTCTTGACCAAGAACATGAATATCTGGGTGGACCAAAAGGAGAACGGCTACATGCCCATGGACAAGTGGAAGGAGTGCGGTACGGATCATTTCCCTGACCTCTATGGAACCGAGTGCTACGTGGGTGTTGACCTGTCGAAAAAGATCGACCTAACCTCTGTCGCATTCGAGTTCCCGTTGGGAGATGGGCGATTTGCCGTTTTAAGTCATTCGTTTATACCGGAGGATACACTTTCTCAGAAGCGCAAAACAGACAAAGTTCCATATGATCTGTGGGTGAAACAAGGTTGGATTACGGTCACTCCCGGGGCCGTTGTGGATTACCAGTTTATCAAGAAGTATATCCTCGACCGGATCGCCGAGAACGGCTGGAAGGTGCAGGAGATTTGCTTTGACCCATATAACGCCACGCAATTTGCCCAGGACATGGAGGCCGAAGGATTCACAATGGTGGAGATCCGGCAGGGAACCCGGACGCTATCCGAACCGACCAAGAATTTTAGAGAGTTGGCTTTGTCCGGGAAGATCATCCACAACAACAATCCGGTTCTCAGTTGGGCCATGTCTAACGCTGTCACCCGTCAAGATCACAACGAAAACATCATGTTGGACAAAGATAAATCAACGAACCGGATCGACCCGGTGGCCGCGCTGATCAACGCGCACACCCGGGCCATGATTGCTGGCGAAGAAGATATTAACCAGATCATCCTGGATGAGAGTTGGAGTTTATGATGAAACGATTAAATCTGTTAAAACGTAGTTTGAGAGTCTACATTGACGATATTTTGGCTGTTGTCGGCGCTGGATGCATTTCTACCGGCGCTTTTTATTTGCACCCGAGCGTTGGTTTCATTATAACCGGCGTGTTGTGCATAACGGCAGCATACCTACTGGGAGGGGGTGATAGCGATTGATATTCAGCCGCGCAGTTCGCAGGTTCCGGAATCAGACCTATCTGACCCTGCAGTCAACAGATGGATGGGATATCCTGCCCGGGCAGACCGTATCACAGACGACGGCCATGAAAGTGTCGGCGGTCAATGCCTGCGTGGAGGTGCTTAGCAACTCGATCAGCAAATTGCCGATGTTTGTGATTGATAAAAACACAAAGGAGCGCTTGCAACATCCTCTCAATCGTCTTTTATCGATCCGACCAAATGAAGC
>CALJVA010000186.1 GCA_937975135.1 uncultured Thermoactinomycetaceae bacterium
GATGGACGGCATACTCTACATCCTGCGCATTTCGGACATCACCGGCAAAAATTTCGATTTTTCCCCCGGCGGCGATAACATCTTCCTTGAGCTGCTCCAGATCAGCATTTGATGAGCGATTGTATGCAGGATAAGGGATGCGTTCACCCAGATCAAATGCGATAATGTTGGCGCCCTCCCGGGCAAAGGCAAGCGCCGCGCCGCGACCCTGTCCTTTTGCTGCGCCAGTGATAAATACGGTTTTGTTCTCAAACTGCCTGGTCATAGCTTTCTATCCTTTCTTTGTGTATGGTATCAGCACTTCATCCAATTCAACTTTTAATGATGTATTGATTAAGTTTGTGGCAATCATCATCGCTCCAAACGCGGTTAGCAAGACGATTTGCTCTTCGGTATATCGAGCTTTGAGCTTATCAAACAACTCTGGCGGAATATTTTCCGGATCGGCAACGAGTGCTCGTCCGTATTCGATTAACTCTTGTTCCTGCTCGGTAAATTCAAAAGTGTCAAAATCGATATTCAAATCGACCAGAATCTTTTTGAAAAACATCGAACAAATCAGACATTCATTCTTGGTGGAAATGGCGTAACAATAAAAATGGGCGGCTCTTTCGCCGATGACTTTGATGACTTCTTCCTGCAATGTACCATTCCATTAATGCTTTAAACGACGGGATGGAGTGCAGTAATGTTTTTTTCATGTTGGTGATGCGTCCATGACGTTTGATTTGATCATCAAACTCGCGCTTTTGTTCCGGTGTTGCTGTTTCATACGATACTTGTGAAATATAAGCCACTGTTGCTAGTCTCCTTCCATCATTCAAATTTCAGTGCCATGATGAAATTTGGTAAATGGCATCGGTTGTAATCTTAATATCCTACTTATCCGATCTGATTTGGAATTATATCATACTATTTCGGTAGGATAAAGTTGTTTTTTTAGTTTTTTTATAATTTTTTTCTATCTGTTTTTTATGAACCAGAAGATGCACGGACTCTATTGCTCTATAGATGTGATGCAGCAAATAACATGGATAGCAAAATGATTGGTTCTTCTTGATTGTCAACTCAACATTTAATTGTACAGTTGATGCGCATCGTTCGTTCGATTATGGTTTGATATTGAAAGGTTTGCAATTGAAAAATCGTGGCATCTTTGGATGGATGAACAGAAGCGGAGGGTATTATTTGTATGACTTATGACCACATCGTTATTGGTGCGGGTTCCATGGGCATGGCCGCAGGGTACTGCTTGGCAAGAGAAGGAAAAAAACATTGCTGCTCGATGCGTTTAATCCGCCGCATGATCGGGGGAGCCATCACGGTGAAACACGTCTGATCCGATTTGCCTATGGTGAAGGGTGTAACCGTCAAGTACTTTTGAGCAAATTTCGCTAAATAAGTTTTAACACCTAATTGTTTCCAAATATAGTTTCTCGGTGTTTAAGACGGAAGCTGTCACCGCTTAATTGAATCACCTCGCTTTTATGCAAAATCCGGTCAAGGATCGCTGTAGTGATTGCAGGATCTCCCAGGAGTTCTCCCCAATCCTCAGGGCCCTTGTTTGAAGTTAGCACGATGGAAGCCTGGCCATAGAGTTTATTTATGAACTGAAAGAATAAGTTCGACTCGTTTTTTTCCATGGCCAAAAACATGAGGTCATCAATGATCACTAAGTCAGATTTTAAAATCCGATTCATGCGTATTTGCGATGTTCGTGTAATCTCCTGGGTCTTTAAAAGATGGATCAAGTCCCCCATCGCAACAAAACTGACTCGATGCCCGCGCTCCAATGCTTCCATACCTAGCCCGACGGACAAATGTGTTTTGCCGACCCCGGGCGGACCTAAAAGAATAAGATTGTAAGTATGTTCTAACCACAACATCTCCCGTAATTGTTCCATTTGGCGCTTGCTGAGCGATTGCTGCTCTTCCAATTTAAATTCATCCAATGTTTTGACGAAAGGAAAGGCCGCCCACTTCAATCGCCTTGCTCGTTGTTTTTCTTCTCGTCTTTGCAGCTCATATTCGATGAGATGGTGCAAAAACTGACTGCAACTCCAATCATTAGATTGCGCATTTAATAGGCTTTCTTCCACAATATTGGCCGCCTCAGTCAGATTCAATGCACTCAACCTTTTTTTTAAGTGTCCCGTCGTAGCGGTCACTTTTACCCACCTCCTAAGATACGTTCGTATGTTTGAAATTCCCGAATTTGAGGCTTGGCTGTATACTTCTCTTTATCCACTTGGTCAAGTGTCTCAACGTTCAGTGTCGAGTCGTCGGCCTCTGGTTGCCCGTGGTGACTGAAGTG
>CALJVA010000187.1 GCA_937975135.1 uncultured Thermoactinomycetaceae bacterium
TTACGCCCGGTCTTCTTGTTTCAGATGTCAAGCCGAACAAACAAAAACCGGCGCGTGGCCGGTTTATTTCAATCCGAATTGGGATTTCTGGATCAACTTGTCGTTCTGGAACATGGCGTTCATGTTCGATCCGTCCGGATTTTGCCACATGTACATGACGGTCTTGGTTCCGCCTACTTCGTTCTGGCTCATTTCTTCGCCTTCAAATCCGATGATCTTGACGACTTCCTTGTAGCTCATCCCGGTCTTGAGCTTGTCATACTCTTCTTTCGTGACCGTTCGGTCTTCTTTCTTCTCTTTCTTCTCCGGCTCTTTTGCGGGTTCCGAATCAGAAGAGGATTCTGTTGCGCTCGGCGGCTTCGGATCTTCCACGACATCCTCCCCGATCACCGCCATACAAGCACCCAACAACACAAACAACCCGAAAACAGACCCACAACCGATTAAGAGTCCCTTTTTCACTGTCGATCCCCCTTTGATGGTGTTACGATTTACCATATTCGTGCTATTGGTCGGGTTTTCCTGCAATATGAAAGGGCGGGCTTAACCCGCCCCCGATAAATTAGGCCACATATTGACTATTGCAAACCAATTGCAAACGTGTGCAAACAAAAAGGTGGAGATTTCCTGTGTAAATAGGACATTTTCATAGACACATAGGACGGAGAAAACGGGAAAAACACGATCTTCATTACCGTTCTGGTAAAGGACGATAAAAAACACATTTTATAAAAACGCTTCGATATCAAGCGTTTCTTCCCACATCAAGTTCTATCCTGTTCCGTTTGCAAACATTTTGCTAACAATTCTTCTTATCTCGGGCTTCCACCGCTATGATCTGGTCAAACATTTCCGCTGCTTCCTTCTGCATGGAGGGAATCACGTGGGAATAAGTATCAAGTGTCATACTGATCGACGAGTGACCCAACCGTTCCGAAACAATCTTTGGATGGATTCCCTGTTTCAACAAAAGCGTTGCATGGGTATGTCTCAAATCGTGGAAGCGGATCGGTGGAAGCCCCGCTTTTTTAGTTATGAGAGAAAAATACTCCCGAAGATTCCGGGGTTCAACCGGTTTCCCGGTTCGACTGGTAAACACAAGATCATAGACATCACGGTAATTGTATTGAATCATTTCCTTCTTTTGTTCAACCCGGTGTTTTTTTAGAACCTCCACTGTGGACGGGGAAATACTGATGAGCCGCCGACTCTTGGCGGTTTTAGTTTGTTCGATCAGTTGTAATCCTGCGCTGGTTCGTTGTAGGGTTCGCCGAATACTGATTGTTCCTCGATCAAAATCGATATCTGTCCATTTTAAGCCCAACAATTCCCCCATCCTCATACCTGTGGTAATTGCCAAATAAAAAGTAGGATAAAACTTGCTCCCTTTGGCTGCTTGCAAAAATCGATTTACTTCTTCATCCGTCCACACCTTCATTTCGGATCCGGTTGATCTAGTGGAAATGCGGATGTTTGCGGCAGGGTTTTTAGGGATCAATTGCATTTTGACAGCCCAGTTCAATGCCACTTTTAACGTTCGGACGCTGTATTTGGCAGTTGTTGAAGAGATATCTTTATTGGACAACGATTTCATTAGTTGATGAATATGGATAGGTCCGAGCTGATGTAGAGGTATGTTCCCTATTCCCGGGATAAGGTGGTTAGTAATGACACTGTGATATATATCATAAGTAGAGACCTTGCGATTGGGTTTGACTTCATCTTCTAACCACATCTCGAGAAACTCTTTGACGGTCATTTTTGTTGGTTCGATGTATTCTCCACGGTTTAGTTCTGCAATCTTTTCCACCATAGCCCGCTCGGCTTCCTTTTTGGTTGCAAACCCACTGAACCACTTCTGTCGTCGTTTGCCCGTCTCCGGATCCCGGCCAATATCCAGGACGAAACACCATTTTGAACCCCGTTTGCGGATATGTCCTTTCATATGATCCTCCAACTCCTTTTCTTTGACCAAAGGTCAAACATTTCTTCCAGGTATTCACCAAATTGAGAACGCATCCATGACTGGGCATCCATAAAAACGGGCAGATGCCCCCATTCTTCTATCTCTCTTTCTCTCCGCTTGGCCGCTCTCAGCGAAATCTCACATATATAAGCGATATCATAACACCTTGTAACCCCCAAGAGTTTCAGAAGTGCTATCGGTGCCAATAATTCTGCGGCAAAATCATTTGCTTCACGTTCGAGTTTCCCACGTATTCTCGGATCCCACAATTCCTGCGGAGTATATTTACCTTTGTGGCAGACCATATGTCCAAGCTCATGTGCACCCGTCCAACGCTTTTCTTCTTCATTTCGTGCTATTTCATTGATGTAAATCTTATTGGTGGCTTCGTTAATAAATCCTCGCCTTACATAGCTTTTCAAGCTTGTCCTGTGAAGGTAAAAAACAGGCCCCCACCCTCTTTTTTTGGCGATATTATAGGGGTTCACGGGGAGCCGAGTAATCTTTTCTTCTCTCAAAAGCAATTGAGCTTGTTTCACCGCCTCGACTGAAAACTTCATATTCCCACTCCAATCCAGTTATTTTTTACGAACTAACTGGAGGATAAGGCGAATGTCTTTTTCGCTCAATTCTTCGCCGCCGTGAGCAATTAGTCGGGAGAGAGAATCAAGCAGTTCTTCTTCGTCAATATCGGTTGTTTTGTCTTCAAACCGATTTTCCAATGTTTTGGTTTTGAGTTCATCCACTTCTATGCCGAGTCCCTTTGCCAAGCGCTTCAATGTTTCTTCGGAAGGAGGGGCATGGTGTCTTTCCAATCTGGCAATATAGCTCTGAGACAACCCGGTAACTTTAGCCAATTCTTTTTGGGTCATGTTTCGATCTTCGCGGAGTTGCATCAATCTTTCACCGAAGTGATCGGCTCCTATGTTAGCTTGTTTAGGTGATTCGCGACCTAATAAGTGATCGATTGAGCAATCAAATACATCTGCCAACTTTGTCAATCCTTCGGGATCAGGATGGCGAAGGCCTTTTTCGTACCGAGTGATTGTTGTCCCCGAAACCCCGAGTTTTTTCCCCAATTCAGTTTGAGTCCACCCCCTTTCTTCCCTCATCCTTCTTATCCGTTCTCCCAACGTTTTCATTCAATCCATCCCCTTTTTTGAAAGCCGACTTAAAGAAATATCTGATTACATTCTAACCATTTTGGCAGGAAAAACAACCCCTTTCCAAATTGGTTGTTGACAATGCCGAATTGGCAGTTTATGATGTAGATAGATGACCAATTCGGTAGTTGGTTTGCCGATTCGGCATCAAATGGAGGGGGCGAGCAAATGCCAAAGGTTGATTTGGAAAAGATCAAGCGCCTTCGCCTGGAGAAGGGTCTGACCCAAAAGAAGATGGCCGATTATTTGGGCTACGAGTCAGATGTTAGTTATATGCGCCTTGAAAAAGGAGCCCGCCAAATCAGGGCAGACCAAATCGCATTAATCGCTGAAGTGTTAGGAGTTCCGTTGGAAGATCTTTTCATCGAAGGGGGAAACGACCAATGAACATCGAGACCCTGAAACAAGAAATCAAAGCCGAACTTCTTGAAGAAATGCGTAAAACCAGCCAACTCTCCCGGATTCGGATCCCTTGGGATGACATCCGGGAGGAAATCCTGCAACGAACTCGCCACCTCGATACCTATGAACAACATCAAGTTCTAATGGCACTGTCGGCGCTTGTTCGACATGCACTGGGGATCCGAATGACAAGGTTTATCCGATTCGACCAGCAAGAGGCTGTAAAACAATTCGTCCAAAACGTGCTGGATGGGATGGAACGGCTGAGTGAAAGCAA
>CALJVA010000188.1 GCA_937975135.1 uncultured Thermoactinomycetaceae bacterium
CAAAAACTTCAATGCATAAAACGATAAGTAAACAAAATAGGACCGCCCGGACGAACCGGGCGGTCTTTTTTTCGAATCCGTATTTTTTGTTAAAACAGCAAAGTTTGTAAAACATCATCCGTTTCCAATCCGCATAATCGTATTAATTCCGACAGCTTCAATTTGGTCGATGACAGTTTTTCGAGCATACGTAAAAAAAGAAAAGCGGTACCTACAGCGTCATACAAGGCATGGTGCTCCTCTGCCCCCGTCAGTTCCTTGGCTATCTCGTCCAACTGATAATAATGAAGCAGGTCGGTCAGTCGATGGTGTTTCAAATCTTGATGGAGCTTCCTGGACAGTTTCAACGTATCCAAAACGGCCACCACATCCAGGCCGGGGATAAATCTACGGAGCAACCCCCAATCGATACGCGCATTATGGGCCACAAACACCGTTTGCCTCAAGCGAGTGACAACGTCTTGCTCCAGTTCTTGAAAACGGGGAGCGTCCTTGACCCTATCGTTTGTAATTTGATGTTTTAACCACGGGCGCCGTTTGATGGGATAATCCGGTTTTACCAGCGAATAAAAAGCTTCGTCGATACGTACCTTCCCTTGAACAATCGGAACGATCGCGATGGAAACAATCTGTTCCCGTTCTTTATCTTGCGATCCTGTTCCTTCCAGATCAACCACTGCATAGGAATACGCATCCCAAAATTTCCCATAATCTCGCTCATCAGCCATGCTTACACCTCATTAAGCATTATCCTTTCTCATTGAGAATTCACGATTTTTTTGCATGCACTTTTCGGTCACCCGCTTTTCAATCTGGTTGATAGTGGAGAAATTTTCCAATAGCAACTCGTCATCGTCAAATGAAATGCCCAACTGTTTTTCCAGTTCGACAATAAACGCTATCGTCTTTAATGAATCGAGACCGTAATGAACCAAATCCATGTCTCCATCGATCTGTTGTTCACTTTCCAGAATCTCTTTCAATTTCTTAAGCATCCATTCTCTAAGTTCCATGATCTCCCTCCTTGGTTCACCCATGGATGCTATCCGTTATGCGCTTCCGCACCGTTTTTCCAACCGCATTTTTCTCCAGCCCGCCTTCCACGACAAAAATCCGATCAGGCCTTTGATAAGGCTCGAGGTACATTCTGCAGATGTGCGCTACTTCTTGTTCCGACAACCCCGGTTCACCTGCAACAGTGATACAGATCTTCTGACCATACCAGGGATCCGGTTCTCCTTGCACGATCACTTCGTGAACAAGAGGATGGGTCAACAAAACTTGTTCGATTTCAGCCGGGTAAACATTCACACCACCGCGTATGATCATATCGTCTTTCCTGCCAACGATATAAATAAAGTGATCTTCATCCATATAAGCCAAATCCCCGGTGCATAGCCAGCCATCCATCAAATTACGAGGTGATGGTTCACCCCAATAACCGATCATCACATTCGGACCTCGGACAAACAATTCCCCAATTACGCCGTTTGGGCAAATGTCACCTGAATTACTCACGATCTTCACTTCAACATTCGGTAGCGGTACACCAACTGAGCCGGCTTTGGATACGAAAAAGTCGGGATGCAAATAACAGACGCGAGGAGAAGCTTCTGTCAAACCATATACGTTGAAAAATTGTACATGAGGCAAGTAATTTTGAAGTTGAAGAGCCATATTGCTGTGCAGACGTTCACCGCTAATCGCGATCTTTCTTAAATTGGGAAGTTTCACTTTTGGTCTCGACCGCATCATCTGATATATCAAGGTCGGTGTAAGACATAGTGCCGTACATGAGGTGGCCTGTAAATGACTAACGATTTTTGCAGGGAATAATGCACCACTATAAAAATCGATACAAGCGCCTTGTGTTAGAGCATATAGCAATTCTCCCGTCAAAGCAGAGGCATGTGTCAGCGGACGAATAATCAGAAGCCGGTCTTGTTCGGACAGTGAAAAATAGCTTTCAATGCCAATGAGATTGGATATGATATTTTGGTGCGACAGCATGACACCTTTTGGTCGACCGGTAGTGCCTGATGTATACAACAAAAATGCCAAATCCTTGGAAGGAACCTCCGTTGTGGATTCATCAATGGTGAACTCCCAATCCCTCACATCGTGGTCGCTCAGCAACATCTCTGGTCTACTATCTGACAAAATGAACCGACAACGTTCCCGTCCATAATGGATGGTCAATGGAACGACCTGGTGTCCTGCTGCTAAAGCAGACAATATCGATATTGCTTGTTGAAAGGGATGGTTGTACATTATGGCGATTCGCTTTGGACCGCCAATGATTTCACTTTTTAAAGATTCAGCATGTTTTTCCACAAGCGAGATCAAATTTCGATATGACACAGTCGTCCCATCCGGTTGAGTCAAAGCAGGCAAATCTCCAAAATGACTCATTTTATTACATAAAAACGACCATATATCCATAACATCACCGCACACGCTCGTACTTTTGCAGCAAGTTGGATACATCTCCCACAGTTACCAAAGCATCCGGATTTAGATCCGATTCATCGAAAGTTATATTCAATTTCTCTTCGAGGCCGACCAATAGTTCTACGATCCGTAACGAATCAATTCCTAATTCGTCCTTTAACAATGAGTCCTTCGTAATCTCCTCTGGAACCAAACCAGCAAAACGTTCTAAAATGAATTCCACAACCGTTTGTGTTGCATGATCCATCTTTTCATATCTCCTTTTAAAACAATCTTTTTTTGTTTAATAGCTTCTTTTGTTTTTCTGATCCACTCGTTGTCTTTTTCCAACAACGTTTTTGTAATTTGTTCAAGGGAGGACAAATTCAATTTTTTTCGCAAACGAAAAAATTCTAACATTGCATAAAGTTTGTCCGTAAGTTCACTGGTTTCTTTCAAAAGGTGAAGCATGTTCTCCGACATCAAATTTGAATTTTCCTTCATCCATTGCCCCCATGCTTGTAATCGCTTTCTTGACATTCTGTGAATGCCAATCGCATCACGGATAAAAAGCAGATCATCCGTCGTTAAATTCTCATTAAAGATAAGTTTCAACTCTGTTTCCCCGCTCGGCTCACATTCCCCAACATATTCCTTGACCTTTTGAAAATATTTATCCCAATCCATGGGATGGATCTCTCCGAATTGGATTACTTCACTCCTGAACGCATTCTTTAGCTCCGTTTCAGACAGGGATAACATCCGTCGCGGATAATCATCTAGAATAACGTAATTGGAATGATCCTTACCGATCAGCATGATATAGTGATCTTCTCTCCAAGGTACCCCAACCATCCGAGGCAGTTGGAAAGGGTCAACCCGAACTAACAGAGGAATATTCCTCAGTATTGTTTCGTTAAATATATAGATCATCTCATCAAAACAGAGATTACGAATATGCGTTGTTTCCAAAATTCCTAATTCACTACCTATTTCATGTAATCTTTTCATACCACGATACGCAATATAAGATTCCTTGTTATGTATAAAATCATGTATTGTTTTATCGACCGTCTGAAAGTTTTGGAAAAACAAGCACGGATAAGGGAATCCCTGCTGTATCAGGACAGCCATATAATGATTTTCTACACAAGTGATGCCTAAGGTATGGGCAAAAATCTCCGCTTTAAAATCAAGCCATTTCCTTGGCATTAAGGTACAACCCTTTCGTCAATTAAATAACCGAGGTCAGTAAGCGTTTTCATCCCCACTATCTACCAAAATTAAAACATAATTACCGGGAAGAGTCAACCAATTTATGTATTTTATTGCATCTTACAGGAATATTGTCCAAAAAATTAACGGTCATGCTCCAGCTTCGGCTGTCTTGACCGTTAATGAAATCCTAACCTTTTATTCAAAACTAATCTCTGATGAATGTGGGACGATATGAACCCAAGTTTTCCCGGGGACCCAAGGCAGTTCATTACCTTGATCATCAAAAACACGAATTAATCCGTTAACCCGCCGCCATATCACTTCCTGATAAGTGGCAGATTGAACCAAATATCCGTTTCCGGGACCGTTTACATTGATATGCCTGCGTCCGGCATTA
>CALJVA010000189.1 GCA_937975135.1 uncultured Thermoactinomycetaceae bacterium
TCATCGTCGGCGAAGTGGCGACGCATTCGGTCGTCGGGAAATATTCTTTGATCGAATCAACATTTCTAAAATGTGATACTTTCGAAAACGGAAAACCTTTTTCTAAAGCTTGAATGATCTGAGGTATACTTAATTTGTTATTCCCTTTTTCTTTTGTGAATATATTGTATATTCCCATACTGATCAGTTCAGCTAATAAGGGATGGCCTGCTTTTTCATTAGCTAAGACTACAAGGTCTATATGACTATACCTTTCTCTCACTTTAAACAAAGTGTCAGCTAAGTATTCTAAACGCTTATCATCCAGCTTTTTGGCAATATCTGTTGTCAAAATGATCCCTTCAATTTTTACGCCTTCCTCAGCAAACCCGTCAATTGTATCAATTAAGTGTTCAAGAACAACAATGATTTCGCAAACCTTGTAGTTTTCCCGCTCAATATGCTTTTTTAATCCTTCAGCAAATTCGGAATTCGGGATTGCGATCAAGATGTTTCGCTTTGATCCTCCCTCTGACACTTAAAGTCACCTTCTTTTTCATTCTCATCAGACCAAATCGTAACGTTTAATACTTTTTCAATTCTGTTTCTCAATTCAGGATTGGGAATCTTCCCCCGCTCTAATCGGCTTATTTCCATCTGCGAACATGCAGTTTTAGCTGCTAGTCCCTCTTGGGTAAATTTTCTTCTTTGTCTCCATATTTTAAGTTTCTCATGTGGTTCCAGCTTCATGAATGCACCCCTCATTTCCTGCAAAATGAAAAAAGCACACACTATCCTCCTTCAACAGGAGAATAATGAGTGCTTCTCATTATTCTATGTTATTCAATTATTTTGTTTATGTTAAACTAATCAATTTTTATATTACTGTATTTAAATTTTAGTGTCAATTCCATTCTTTGGATTACTATTTTTTATTGTATTCCTCGATGCGCTGCTTTATTCGATCATCAAGTCTCTGTTTAATATATTCTTCAATAAACTCCTCTTTCTCTGATTCCCTAATTTTAAATCTTTTGAAAAAACCGGAATTTTCTTTATCCCATTCCAGCAGCGCTTCTTTTTTCAGCTCCCTCGTAACTTCAAATCGAACAGTAATTTCCCGATCACGTTTTTCAATATCCAGTTCACGTTTCTTATTATATTCCGAAAGTTCTTGCCGAGATACACTATTTTGATTTAATACATCTAATTTTTTTCTTAGTTCCTCATTTTCTTCTTTCAATGAATCAATTTCTCCATACAATTGTTGATAGTTTTCCTGTAACTTTTGATACTCCTCTAATGCCCGATTCGTTTCTTTTGACATATATTGAATAGCAGCCAAAGTTATTTGTTTTAACACATCGAAATCTTTAACTTTATCTAAATTCCCTTCTTCGATGAGCGTTACCACATTTTCATCAGAGATTTTAGGCGTATTAGGTTGAATTCCAGTAGTGTAATATTTAATCATTTTTTGCTGATGATTTTTCGCAAAACGCAATATGGCAACAATTTTTGCTTTTACAATAGCGTTCAAGTCCCATATCCAAGATCGCCCAGGTTTTTGTAATTTAAAGTAATCCAACAAATTATCATTATCTTCTTTATTCAACCACCAACGGATTCTATTTTCGTTTATGTAGGATTCACCTTTTATCGCATCATATAAATAATCATATTTACTTAGTATTTGCACGACATCTTTTGTGCTGTATACATTAGATGGATCCAATTCTAATATATCGTCTGAAAAAATATCATAATCTTCAGCCACCATGGGATATAACGGATCTCTTTCAAATTCCTCAATTAATTTTTCCTTTAGGGATGTTTTTTCATCAATATAAGTTTCTGATGAATCGGAAGCGTCTCCTTCATCAACAAGTGCTGTTATATCGCGCCTGGATCTGCCTTCATCTTCAAACACCGTCACACCTTCTCCTTTCTTCCCTTTATTTTCCCACCAAATATATAATTAGACATTCATAGCTATAATCAAATAATGGTTTGCCTTAAACCTATTATACATTGATATTGTTAGATTTAATATAGTCAGACTTTGAAAAACATGTCTTTTCAATAGTTTTTACTTGCTGCTTTCAACGTAGCCTTTGATATTACTATTTATTCATTTGATGTTGATTGATAATTATATATTAATATTAGATGATCACTTTTAATTGTTGGCAGTTGATTAGAAATTTTTGATTAATACTTGGTATCCTCTTTGTTTTGATTGATTATGATAGGTTTTATCCAATTAGTATTTTCTAAATTATTTACTATGTTTGATTTCGTTAGATAATCATTGCCCATTAACACCCATGCTAATTTCGAGGGTTGTTTTTTGAATTATTGGTGTATGTTTAAGAGAGAATGGGGGAGAGGCGCAATATAAAACGATATAGATTCATGCCGATACAAACAAAGAATAAGGGACAGTAAATGGAAAAACAGATAACTTGAGAATTGTGAAGAAAAAGACACGATTAATGAAAGCAGCAGCAGCATAGATCCGAGAAACAATACAACACATTTCGTTGATAATACGACAACTAAGAAGGGGAGAGGGACTGTAAGCTGTTCTGAAAAAAATAATGCGACATATACTGGAGCAATAATTGCTGCAATATATGCCGCAGTTTTACGCAATAACTGATTCAATATTTGCTTCACATATGTGTATCAAGAAATAAACAAATTAAAAATCAAAAGGATCATCGCTTTTTTCTTTTTTTCCTTGTTCATCTAACGCACTTGCTACTTCATTTTTTCCACTTAAAAGATCATCGAGTTCAAATTCTTCATCAGCTTGCTTCTGACGGCTAAATGCACCCAATGCACTTAAAGCATCATCTTCAATATCATCTTGTTCTTTGGAATTCTTTAATTCATCGGCTACTTCAACAAGTTGAGAAATGCGTGACGGTAAGCTTAAACCTGCAAATATGCTATAAATGTCTATAACCCGTCGATCTGAATCTGCATAGGTAGCAATCGATTTTTCTCCAGCATTTGGCGACATCTCATCAATCATTTCTTCAATTTTGTTTATAAAACTAATTGTAAAAGCTCGATTTGCTGTCTGATTAGATGCAATCATGCTTACAGCAGCTCTAGTAGCGGTTTTGAAATTATACCCGTCAGACAAAATCCCATTATTAATTGAGGACTTGAATTCTGGAAGATAAGTAGATTGATTCTCTACATCAAAAGTATTTTCTTTAATTGAAAGTTTTCCAAATGACAATATGCCAGGCGTTTTAATTGCATTCAAAAATTCAGAACCATCAAAATGGTAAGCGCCTACTGGATCATAAGAAGAAGTAACAACGTTGATTTCATGCAAAGTTCTCGCGATGAATTTATTGCTATAGTCCAAATATTCAGTGATATTAGAATCAGGCTTATTCTCAACAAAATCACGATAAAGTTTTTGGTTGTCAACAAGAATAATGCTGCCTAAACCTCTCATCGCCTTAGCAATTATTTGTAATCTCTCCAAAGCATTTTCAATTACAGTCAATCCTTCTTTATCACGAGGCAGAGTTAAAATTAATCCAAACTTACCTTTAAAACCGTTATTATGTAAAACTCGCACTGCTTCTATCACACTGCCCGTGCCGGTACCTCCACCCAATCCAGTAACTACCCAAATAAACTCACGGTCGTTAAAATATGACACTACCTTTTCAGTTATCTTATCTTTATGTTCAAAAAAAGCTTTTTCGCCAATTTCAATGTTTCTGCCAGCCCCTTTTTCATAACCCTTCAGCTGATATTTAACAGCAGTGGGGGCTTCTTTAATTTTCTTTAAATCAACCTCATTAGTATTAATTAACAAAGCGGTATATGGATTTTTATTGTTGACGATTCCTGTTTGGATCCTGGCACACTCGTTGGCAATGGAACAGCCGCCCATTCCCAAACCTAAAAAACCAAACTTAACACTAAGCGTTACATCACTCATGTTCCCAGCTCCTTCTATTATTGTTTTTTGCGCAATTGTTCTCTAAATTCAATTAGCTCTTGACCTAGTTTTGAAAGAGTATAAACTCTCGCTCGACCTACTTCTGATACATTTACCAAACCGGCACCTTCTAAGCGAGCTGCGAAGATATCCAAGCTGTGACGTGAATTAATAAGATTAATGTCAACATTATTTTTTTCCTTATAATATTCATTGACCATATCTTTAAGTTTTTCTTTATTGATCGCGACACCTTCCCGTTTTAAAATAGCAATTCCCCAAATTCCATCCTGTAAATGTTCAAGCAGAGTGGAGAGTATTTCTTCGCGATTCAAATCCTTCACTTCCTTCAAGAACATGTTATAATCATTCATCAGCAGTAAATGATTCTGATCATCGCATATAATGCGGCAATAACTGATGCAATATACGTTGCTGGTAATTAGAACAGCTAATACTTATTTGATCATTTTCTGCATCAATTATAGAATCGATTCGCTTCAATTATTGAGTTGAATCGACTCATTAAGTTAATTATACTAAATCGTGAAAGTATTTCCTAGTATAATAACCTTTTTTTAATCATAAAATTGTATCAATCATTCGATTATCAACTGTTTGATAAAAGGTATTAATTTATTGATTTATATATGGTGATCCAACTTTAGTTTGATGGTACCCAACAATACCCAAGATAACAAATTTTTTATTTCACAAATCCAAGGATTCAATCTAAGCAGCTTTGCGATAGATATTTCGTTTTATTATTTTTAAAATGTTTTTTTTTGAATTTTTTTTACTTACAAGATATACTTATTTGATGTATTTGTTATAAGTAATCTATTTCAGTACTTCTTATAAGTGTGATTTCTTAGCAAGAAAAGCTATGGAAACATTGATGTTTTTTGTTCCTCCATTAGCAGCAAATGACAGGAAGCAAGGATGCTGAAAACATTTGTCTCTTTCCCAATTTTAAAAGGAGTGTTTACATTGCCAATAATATCTGGTTTCAAACTTGCGCCAAAACAATTAAAAATCTTGAAATTACTCTTTATTTACCGAGGCATGACTCCAGAGCAAATCGTTTGCGCTCTTAATCCTGAAAAATATGACAGATTGGAATTTATGGATCAGAAATCAAGTGGAAAGACTCCTCGCAACAATCTTTATTCAAAATCTCTTAAATCTATGAGAGAAGACTATTCTTTGATAAGCAGAATCGAAAGAAGAACTGGTGATGTATATTTTCTCACCAAAAAGGGATATGAATTCATGCAAGAGTATTTAAATATACCGCCTGGAAAAATAGGGCTTGGTTATAATGAAGACTTCGGTTATTTTGATTATGACTTATACCGGCCACCTCAAAAGCAATTACTTCACCATTTAAGTCGCGTTGATTTTTTTCTTGTATTAAAAAATATCGCTGCAAAAGAATCCATTAGCGTCATTAAACATAGAGATAATCTTTACTCATCTGTTAAATATGAAGATGATGAAAATAATAAAAGTCGGAAATTCATGCCTGATGGAGAAGTTATGATCGGGGAGAAAAAATTTTGGATAGAAATTGATACAGGGACAGAATTCGCAGATGCTTTAACTCAAAAATTTAGAGGTTACTCTGACTATATTTCTTACTTACATAAAAACGGTCAAAAGATCGCAGACGGTATTTTGTTTATTAGCAATAAAACTGAATCAGCTCTTGATAAAACAAGAAGTTTAACGATAATAAGAAGTTTTTTCTCGGGAATCGGTGAATGGGACACATCCGTCAATCTGATCATAGGTTCATTAACTGATGTAAAGAACATTATCATGCGAGAGCTTAGACCAAACCATGATTATGACTATCTTTCTAAGATATTGAGGCATTATTTCCAATCAAACCGATACAATGGATCGCAATTAAATCGCAAAATTCTTGTGTCTGATGATATTAAAAAATATGAAAGTATGTTTTCAGGCACTTATACACCAAATGGCCGAAACGTATTTGTTTTTGAAAGGTTTGAAGGCATTGAAACAATTGGATTAGCCCGTGCTTTTGAGTTTAACAATGTTGTTAAGCGAACGAAAAACATTAACAAAATTATTCCCGTATTTTATTCTTTCTCTAATCGCATCAAATCAATTGAATCTTTATTTTTTGACAATGATGAAAAATTAAAATTTCTCGAAAGGGGTTATTGTCTTGATTTAAAAGAGGACATCCCAAAATGGACCAATATCAAAGGAGAAGCGCTCTCTAATTCGAACAATCCATTTATTTAGTTTCCATTGCTGCAGCTCGAATTTTGTCCGAGCTGCTTTTCTGTTATCAAACAACGAACGATCCTTTTATGTGAACTAATAATCTTTTGCGTTTTACCCGCTTCATCAACTGAATATGAAATGGATGACGTATCTTTCCCTTCATTTCCCATACTCCATTAAAGCAATGTTTTGTATCATAAAAATAGGTGATCATCATGAACTACTTGCCCATGTTACTAAAGGCTTCGGATCCTTTTTCTGATCCATCGTATATTTTTGAACCAAAATTTAACGGCATACGTCTAATCGTAACCCGCTTCAATAATAAAGTGAAATTATGGACTCGACATGTCAGTGACATTACCAATCGTTTTCCGGAGCTGTGGGATATACCTGTAGAAGGAGATGTTGTGCTTGATTGTGAATTGGTCGTGTTGAATGATGAAGGAATGGATGATTTCGAACTCTGTATGAGCCGGTTTCATTCATTAAAAACAGAGCGAAAAGCTCACGCCGTTGTGTTTGATATTCTTCATTACCAAGGTAGTGATACGAGACGATTACCACTGATGGAAAGAAAGATATTGCTTGATCAAGCACTCGCCAACAATTCTTATTACACCAAAATCCTTTATGTTGATGGGGAAGGCGAACAGTTATTTTCCGCTATACAGTCAAAAGGAATGGAAGGAATTGTGGCCAAAAAGAAAGATAGCTTGTATGATCTTCATGGCAGAAGGACTTCTGCTTTTCTAAAGATTATCGACTGGAAAGTAAGATCGGACATTTATATAACAGGATGGCATAAAGATAAATTCGGTTGGTTGATCTCCATTAAAGAAGGGGATGGGTATCGGTCGGCAGGAACGGTGCAATATGGAGTTTCACCGGAACAGAAGCGAGCTTTTCATGCTGTTGCCCAGGGCCTTATTGTGGAAGATGACAAAAAACGAGTGTATATAGAACCTCATATTCGTATTAAGGTTAAATATCGGAACATGACTCAAAAGGGTATGTTGCATACGCCAGTTTTTCTTGACTTTATTCTTCATCACGCTTCAGAATAAATTGGGCCGTTGTATTGGCAGCATTCCAGGGTGTCCCCTTTTGAAAAAAACTCCTTTTCACTGAATTTGTCAGATCCATAATTCCATCATTTCAGTGATCCAAGCGGGGAGAGAGGGTAGGGATATAACCTGCACATTACAAAGAAGCTTGTACAAAATGAAGCTTGTTTGTATAATTGATGTACATAATTTCATAAAAGCAAAAGTGACGGAAGCACCGTGACTTTTCTCGTAAGATACGGGAGGAGTCTCTGTGCTTCTTTTTTTGTTACTTAAAGGAGGAGGTTTATATTTGAAGGCAAACAAAAAATTTATTACTGATCACCCTGCATTTTCATCTTTTTTAAAAAAGTGGTGGATCGATAGTCGAGAACAAATATCTGAATGGTACCGTATTTACTTTCACACCATAGTTGTCACGATCATGCTCTTTGTTAATGCAGTGTTAGGGTACTCAGGATTGGTCATTTATCTTTCAAGATTTAAGCACTTGGAAGGAAGTCCGGAGGTAGTATTATCGTACTTTATGTCTCAACCGCCTTCGTGGCTTACAAACTTCTTAAATTTATTCTATATCCCGTTTGATGTGTGGCATTGGGGATGGATGATTCTTTTTTTCAATCTTCCGTTGATGAACTGGTTTTATTCTACGATTACACAACCCATAAAAAAGAAGCATAAAACAATTATTAATTGGCGCTCTCCTAAAGGAAGAGTATGGGCTTTATTATTATCTGCTGGATCTTTCATTTGCATTTATTTAGGAGTAGTTTCATGGTACGTGGATACTTACTTATTTGATTTTTTTGATTCGATTCGATCAGACAAACAATTTCTTGTTGTTAATTCCATGACGAGCTTTGGTTATGTTCTCATGGCAGCTCCTGCATTATTGTGTGTCTTCGGGATCTATCTTGTCGCTAAACAATTTTACGTTTTTGAGGATTTGCAAGAACAATTCTTAACATGGGAATTCCCGCTTCTTTCAAGTCAATCTTTCTCCCTTAAAAACAATCGTGCGGATGTAATTGTAGGATGGGAAAAGAACACCAAAAAACCTATTGTAATTCCTGAAAATTCACGTTATTTGCATGAAATAGTAATAGGTGCTACAGGAACAGGAAAATCATCAACAACGATACTCACCAGAATCACGCAAGACCTTATTCGTATTGCTCGTGGTTTCAAGATGGGAATTTGCGTTCTTGAGCCTAAGGGTGATTTGGTCAAAGACGTATTAAAAATTGCTAAACAATTGGGGATCCCTGAAGAAAAAATCAAGATTGTAGATCCGACTGATATCGTTCAATCTGTAAAATTTAATCCTTTCGCAGGACCGATGGAAGCTGCAGCTGAATCTTTTCGAGGCACGTTAGACTCTCTCAGTGCGGATCAAGATGACTTTTTCAGAGGACAACAAAACGAAACAGCTAGTTTATATACCCTGTTAGGCAAAATTCGATTTGATAATTTGTTTAATATTCACCATATGCAGCAAATGTATACTGACCCTCGCTTTTTGGCTAACGTAACTGAGGAAGTACGCGCTAAAATACAACGGATATTGGAATCTGAGCAATTAGAACCTTCTCAACGTGCTCAAATCGAACGTTATGATCGAGTAGTTAGTTATTTTGAGAATGAAGTATTAGAGTACAAAACGTTCAAAAGCAAGGAAGGCGAAGATCTTCCGGTCGTTTATCCAGAAGGACACCGCTACGCAGGAAAGCAAATTGTTGAGAATAAAAAAGATAAATTCGTTCAGGGGGCAAAGAAATATCTAAACGACATTGCTATGAACTCCATGTTATCGGGTCTAATGGTTGCAGACAAAGACGATGATGTTTTGGATCTAGATGCATTCCTTCGGGATGGAGGTGTTTTATTAGTTAACTCAGCTCTTGGAGAACTTGAAGAATTATCTCTTTTGTTTGGCCAGTTTTTTATTCGACAATTTCAATCCGCTGTATTTCGTCGTCCTCAAGATGGAGAACTCATTACAAAATACAATAGCGACGGTGAAGAAATTCAGATTCCATATGAACGTATTCCTATCTTCTTCTCCGTCGATGAATTTAGTTTATATGCGAACGAAGCTTTTGAAAGATTGCTCACGTTAGGACGATCTTACAAGGTTGGTACGCTTACCGCTATTCAAAATCTTGGTCAGCTGCAAAGAGTTGCCGTTGGATATGATAAAGTCATCCTTGGAAATTCACGAAATAAGACCGTATTTGGTGGCGGTGAATATGATGACAGTGAAAAATTTTCTAAACAATTCGGTGAGGAATTCCAAATTGAAGAAAGCCTAAACGAATCATCTACCCCTTGGACCATGCCGGGACAAAGATGGGATCATCGCTACAATACCCAGCGAAAACTTACACCTAGATTTTCTCCAACGGATATTACTGAGTTGAAATTTAAACATTTTATCATCCAAAGAGTCGATGAAGAAAATAATATTCTCCCGCCTGTAGTTGGCATTGGGAAATTCGTGGATGAAACGAAATTCATTAAAAAATTTATAAATGTCGGCAAGATTGAACTGGAAACCAAAAAGGGGAAGCCGCTAAATATCGCTGGATATTTATCAAATTACAAAAAATTGATGTCAAGTGTGCTTATTGATGAACGAGATCAAGCTGCATCTATACAACCGCCTCTATCAACCGAAGATGAAGATAAACATCTTTTGGAAGAAATTAACGCAGCTCATAACATTGATCAGGAATCTGAAAAACAGGCATTAATACTGGAAGATCAACATGAAAAATCACAGGTTGATAATTTCACAACAAAAGAATCGCATGAAGACTTAGGTCCGAAAGAAAACGAGGATCCAATCCTCTCAGAGCCGGATGAAAAAATTGAAGTCGCAGCGGAAATTGAGGAACATCAATCCTCTAATGATAACTTTGATGAGGAAATCGATTTGGATATCTTTGCTGATACCACTTTGGAACAAGAAGAACAAACTAATCAAGAAAATGAATTAAACGCTATTAATACAACGATTTCTGAACCAACACCTTTTCCTAATCAAAGTTTACCGGATCAAGACATGGAGAAGGAAATCAATGAATTGATTAAAATTACCAGAGAAAAATTTATTGAAAACAATAAATCGAATAACAGTGAATCATTCCCTTTCGAAGCAGAAAACGAAGAATTAACGGAATGGAATATTTCCGATCTGGAGCCCACAGAACAACATGAAAAAAGCGAATCAAGTAAAGAAAGCAACAGCAAAGAAAATCATCGCTCAAAGCTTATGCCTATCATGAACGAAGAAGAAGATAATATTTAAACTTGGGAGCATTGAAGGTGATTAGCCAATGAATGATTTTGTATTCATTCTAAATTCAATTTTGGTCATTGCATCGTTTGTTTTTATCATTGTTTGCATAAGTAAATTTGATAATGTCAGCTGAGATATAACATCTTAATCTTGCCACACTTTGTGAAGCTATAAAACATTTGACAACAATGGTCAAATGCTTATATCATATATAGTAACTTCAAAAAATGTGCGAATGGAAGCACCATTCAGCTCATGGAAAGATCTTATAGGTCTTACTGTGTCTGAATGGTGCTTTTTCTTTTTTTGCGCACTCACTATTTGAATTAAAGGAGAGAGAAGTGTATGCCATTGAAAGTAGACGCATATGACAACGAAGTTTTTGAAGTTTCGGATAGAATGCTTGCCTGGGCGGATATTAAAGAATCTCACAGAATACAACAAGTTTTGTATGCGCAAGCAATAGGTATTGAATTTGTCACTGTAGGAGAAAGGAAAGAAGAATGTTTAAAACTCAACTACGGCGGAATTCTAGGGTATCTTCCGATAACTCTGATCGATAATTATAAGTTCAAAGGACTGCAAAACTTTCTCGGGAAACGGTTTGAATTCGTTGTTGAGCACGTTGATATTGAAACCCAAATGTTTGTTGCAAATCGCATAAAAGCATTAGAGCTTCTTTCGAAACGTTTTTGGGATAGGGTCCAAGAAGGACAGGTTTACGAAGCTTTTGTTCGCGGAGTCGATCCATTTAACCTGTTTTTGCTTGTAGACGGCGTTCCTGCCAAGATGACTAGAGATGAGTATAGTTACAGCTACATCCAAGATCTTCGGGATGAAATTCAAATCGGCGACGTGATTGATGTTAAGATCCTCCGGTTTGCCAAACCAGGGGAAAAATTTGAAAAAGTAAATGCAAACGGCAGCATCGTTGAATCAATTGCAGGTGAAGAAGGGTACCTGTCTGTTTCGAGGAAGGTACTGACAGAAGATCCGTGGAATAACATCGTTAATTACCATGAAGGCTGCTATTACCTCGGCACTATTAAAGACATCCATATGGATCATGGAATATTTATTGAACTCGAACCAGGAATCGATGTTCGCGTTAATTTCCCTCCCAATTCTAGCGGAAGATTGTTTAAAAGAGGAAATCAAGTCAACGTGAAGATAAATCAAATTGACGTAAAGAACCGCCGTATTAAAGCGATTATTGTTGATCCGAGACAAAACATAGGTAAAAGAAGATTTGGACACAGAAGGGGACTGGTTCGATGAATGAACCAAATATCCTTTTAGATTTTAGCGATTTAGACAACAAGAATTATCAGCAAGAAACAAAGCCGTCTGATATCATTTTTGACGAAAAGCCACTTCCACCTGAAAAGAATCCGTATGGACATCTTCCTTGTCCAACGGATATTTATGATTATCTTTTACCTGATGGCTCTAAGTTCTGTCTTTTTTCGGATCCATATGCAACTATGGTTTATGTTGATGTTTATACAGGCGCTAATCATGGGCGGTACTGGTTGGAAAAAAGATTGGAAGAACATACGTTTACCGAAAGAGAACTTAGACTGATTGAGTTTTTATCTACACATCGTGTTGCGACCAGTTCTCAAATTCAAAGAGTCGTATTTCCGGGCGTTGAAAAGAGGAAAATCGTGACAGAGTTCTTGCAACGCTGCCGAAAAAGGGGCATCATCTGTGCGTTTACTTGGGTTTCTCCAATCGATGAAGCAGACGGCCCAAAAAAACCACTCGTTTACGGATTAACAAGAGTGGGAGCAGAAGCTGTAGAAATTCTCTTTCACAAACAAGTTCCTGAGGATTTCTGGTTTCACCCCATAAAGTTCACAAGAGGGCGCGGACCAAGCATGACCCCTTTTTTCTTCGATCTTGCTGCAAATGAGCTTTATAGCCAACTTCAGAGGATTGATCGCTGCATTTCATGGCAGCGCCGTCCACAAATACGTTTGAATGGGGGCGGCAGCCATCATCCAGGAGCTGTGTTTGAAGTGATAAAAGACATCGGAGAATTCCGCATCTTTTGGCTAGAAGTAGTGAGGCCAGGCAAAGACTGGATCGAAAAAACAAAACATAGATTTAAACGAACACAAACTGCCATCGAGTCGCTTTCGCCCTACCAAAGACCAGTGCGAGTAATCATCGTTACAGACGGAGATGCGCGCATACCGTTCTTAGCGAAAATGGCAGAAAAATATATGCCTAATGTTCAATGCCGATTTACAAACGACGAACGCTTGCTTCAAGGATTAAACAAGGAAACATTTATTGCTTGGAATAAAGAAACGCAGCAAATGACGCTCTCAAGCATTCCGTTTATGCAAGAAGGATATGAAGGGGCAACCGCTTCTGAATATTTTAGTGAACAGACACTTAATGTAGAGGATGAGGATGAATTGAATTATGAAGAGTAGTCAGAAAGATACACTCGAAACTTTAATTGGAAAGGAGTTCTGGGGGATTCTATCGTTTGAAATGAATCTTCCCGCTCTTTATCACCTTATTGACGGAAAAGAAATGGGAATTGGTCTTAATCGTCTGTCTGATTGGCTATTGTTCCCTCATAAAATCCCAACTGATTATTGCAGAAATATTGCAAAGATACTGGAGAATCGTTTCGATCACCCTTTATACTGCGAGCTTCTTGAATATAAAATGACAGAAACTGAATCACGATTGCATTATTTGGTCATGGAACTCCTTCAATTAAAGTACGCCGTCTCAGTTATAAGTTTCAACCGGCTAAAATATATTTATGAAATTCCTGAACACATGTTTGTTGCTCTTTTATCTCAGTTCATTGAATCCAAATATTTGTCAGCCATAGAAATGACAAAAATGTACACTTATTATCGAGAAAGAAATAGAGAAGGTAGTGCATAAAAATGGCCCATAAAACCGAAGAAACACCACTTGCGATCGTTGTTGAAGAACGACTCAATGATAATCAAGTGTTTGAATTGTCATTCGAAAAATTATTTAAATTTGGAACACAATATTATGTTTCCTTCATGAATAATCAAGAGTTGTGTTTAGCAAAACTATCCCAGGAGGAAAACGGGAAGTATACTATCACTGATATTACCTCTAAAGATGAATTTTCATTTGTTTGTGATGCGTATAGAAAACGCTTTTTGTAGATTTTGCTACCTGACATTCCCCTAAATATCCCCTTTTTTACGGGGATATTTTTTTTCGTTAAGCCTTATCATGAAGCGGGAAATATGGTATGATAATATATATTATTTTAGATTGTTATTTTTTTAACAGCTTCGGGCACGCGTCCAGAGCAAACTGATTCGTCATTTATGCGAAAATACACTCAATTGAGTGACCAACAAGCTCTTTTTGAGCTTGAATTCCTTTATGGAATCATTTTGGTTGCTGAATTGAGTGTATTTTTTTATGCTCAAACACCAAAAAAACTTCTAAAAGGAGAGATTATCTATGTTAAAACGCATGGAAACAGTTTGGAATCGAGTGTTTTCATTAGATTTGGTAGAACCGGATTTACTGAAAAAAGGGACTGATCGAGTGATCCTTCGCCGGAACTTATCCAAACCAACTGAAGTACAATGTGCGATGTATTCACCTTCAAACTTAATTCAGAAGTTCACGCAGCTTCGAATTATGCTGAAGGGAAATTGCCAATCGCTTAAATTGTACTACGATGAGAAATTGGATTGTTCCCATGCTTTCAAAGAGTTTAGCTTTCAACAAATAAAAGAGAATGCCTGGGTGAAATCCAATGATGACTATGAACTTAAAGTTATTATGAATCCAAGTTACACTGATTCACACTTGGTCCTGGAGATCTCATCTAAAAGAGGCGGGGGAATTCCATCCACCGTGTGTAATTTTGTTACACTTTTTGAATCTCATTTGCAACAAGCCATGGAGGTCGCTGTCTCATGAAGGCCGCTATTCTTGTTGATGAAATCAATGCCGTAAGTCAGCTGCATGCTTTAAACATTGAAGGAATCCGCCCTTGGAGAAAATTTTATGAGGCGATTCATTCCATTCTTGTTCATGACTACGGTGATTGTCACGTCTCTTATCATTTTTATGGTGCTATTCCACCCCTCTATTTGGATAGAGAAAGACACTTTTTAAGAAAACGGTTCTTCGACGCCCTCCAAAAAGACGGTATTCAAACTCATCGAGGTTTTTGTTTTAACGTCAAAGGCGTGTTGCAAGAAAAGGGAGTAGACGTAATGGTAAGCCTGGATTTATTTGAATTCAGTTTAAATCATTATGATCTACTCTTTGTTTTTTCTGGTGATGGGGATATTTGTCCTGCTGTTCAACGTGCTCAAGCTAACGGATCTACCGTTATTGCAATTCTGGGTGAACAGCAGCCAGCGACTTTAATGAAGCGCCTTGTAAATGGAGTTGTTCCATTGGAGGCTGTAATTGATTTGATTGAGGATAAATACCTTATTCCTCGTTCAAATTCAAATCACTTTATAAAAGGAGAAATGTGCGTATGACAATGACTATATCCGAAAAATTGAATCAGCCATTTGAGTATAGTGAGTATGGTGTGAATTATGAAGGAAATGTTTACGTTGGACAACAATCTGTCATTGACCGATTGAACACCGTGATCGGATATCAAAATTGGGAGCACGAACCCAAAGAAATCAAGGTCAATATGGATATTTTCAGCGTAAGTGTACTCGGCACAATGAGGGTTTATGATGTAGAAACCGACCGTTGGGTGTCTCGTACTCAGTTTGGAAATGATACAATGACCATACTTCAAAATGAGACTGAGCCACGAGCCCAAGCGATTGAAGACGCAAAAAAATCAGCCATTTCAGATAGCATGAAAAAATGCGCCAGCTGGTTTGGCGTTGCGTCTGATGTTTATAAGGGGAAAGTCACTGCAGTCAGGCCTAAGAAACATGATAATACTGATAATATGATCTACCAAGCATTACTGAATAAATTTAATTTGAATGCTTATGATCATCGATACGGTATTGTCATCTTGCCAAATTCTTATAAGGAATTTTATAAAGAAAAAGGTTGGAATGATGGTATTTTTCAATCTGATCTTCAAGAAGTGATCAACGAATTCTACGGCAGATCGCAGCAAACAGATCGGGCGAAAAACAATCAAAATCAAAAGGGATATGAGCAGAACTCCTTTCATAAAGGAAATATATCCAGTGAAAAAAATCATGCAAATGCCACTGAAGTCAGCAATAGAGGAAGTAACTCACCTCAGCCGTTTCGCATAAAAGCTCTTTCAGCACCTAAAATCAATCAGGACAATACCGCCATTTTCGATGCTCTTTTAGAGACGAATCAAACCGTTGTCGTTATTGTCCCTAAAGAATTGGTTAAGGATGCTGTAAATCTTATTGCACCTAATTTCATTCTCATTGTAAAAGGTTGGTTAAACGAAAGAAATGGTGTGCTTAAACTTGCGAAAACTGGCAATATTGAGCTGGAAAGACATCATCGAGCCTCTTGATTCATAAGGCTTGCCATGTCAGTAAGTTTCGCCAAAGGAACCTTCGGGTTTCTTTGGCTTTTTTACTATTAATAACAATGGTCTCGAAAAAGGGAGAGATGTGAAATGAGTAAAAAAATAACTTTCAAAAAAGTTAATGTGCCTTCGATGACAATTCAATCTTGGAAGGAGAAAATTCCAAGCCACATTACGCAAGTGCATAAGACTGAAGTCCAAGATGAAAACGCAAAAAAGCAGACTTTATATAAGATTGAATTTAACAAACTTGATCACCCTGGATACATCCAAGTAACCAGTGAAGATGTAAAGTTTATTCACTATTGTGAAGCCAATGCAAACGGATCAAGTTGTACTCACTTGGCTTTGGCTATAGCTGTCGCGAATGAATTTGGCATAAAAGTTGATAAAGTCGGATTTCCAAAAGATCCGGTTATTTTTGAGATTGATGACGAGAAGTTTGAATGCGTATCCGAACAACTCGGATTGTTATTGCCGGTTTCGGTATCTTCTGGACCCGCTTCAGCTTCCGCATCAACAAAATCAAAGAATCCCGCTCCGAAAATCACTTCCTCAACTTCCAAAGCAAAACGTGATTGGAAAGCTGGTTGGAATGAGATCCAAGAATACCTTCAAGATCAAGGCATGACCACTCGTATGATTTTTGAGATTCGCGAAAAGCGGAAATCTATCTGTGATACGGTGGCAATGACTCCGATGGCTGTCGAGCCAATTAAACCTGCTTTCCCTTACATGGGCGAAATGTTAGGCCGAGCACTTCGGCACATTTTGATGGGGAAGGACTTAATCCTTGTAGGTGAGAAAGGAAGCGGAAAAGATACTTTAGTATCTACAATCGCTTGGGTACTAGGTTTGCCAATTTATCTGCAAACAGGGAACACCGATGAAACGAAAGAAAGCATTGTCGGTGAAAACACGATTGTTCAGGGTCCGAAAGGCATGGAAGTGGAATTTAAAAAATCCGCGTTTGCTACTGCTGTAGAAAATGGGGGTCTATCACATTTCGCAGAGTTAAACATGCTCTCGGGTGATGTTACTTCCATCTTCCACAGTGTCTTAGATGATAATCGTCAGCTATCCACTCAAGTAGGTTCAATTAAACGACACGATGGACATATCTTCATCGGTTCCATTAACCAAGGTGATCAATACGCTGGAGTGAAGAAGCTGAACGGTGCATTTAAAGACCGCTGCTCGATCCTCAAGTTGCCTTACGTTCAAGATTTCAAAGAAATGTTAATGCGTAAGACTAATTTGACGGATGCACACGCTTTGGACTTTTTGGAAAATGTCAAACAGGCGATTGATGACCTAATTATCACCGAACAGCAAGGTGATGAATCCAGAACGGTGAGAGGTTACATTGATGCCGCCGTCTATCTAAATACTTATGGTGTAACATTTGAAACCAAAGTTGAAGTGCTGGAAGATTTCATTATTAACAAAACCGAAGACTTTGAGGAACAGATGGCTATTCGAGATATGATTCGACAGAAAGTATGGAACGATTTTCCGATGAGTACGGAGGAAGAAAACTATATTAATGGAGGAATGTAAGGGGATTAACCTCTTACTTCCTCTATTTTTAAGGAGTGATGTAAAAATGACAATATCTGGTGTATTGAAAAATAAATATGAAATCATCAAGGAGCGGGAAGGAGAACGCATGGCACGTTATCTCCGAATCCTGTTCGGAAAAGAGAAATTTGGCTTCCAATGGGTGGATTCCGGAACATCTTATACAGATGGAATAGATATTTATGCTCTTTATCCATTTTATAAGCCGGAGAACAACGAATTGTTTGATACACCTGAACAACGGGTGTTACGAAAAGCCACTTCTATCCACGAAAGAGGACACATTGAATATGACGTTATTGAAGATTATACAGCGTGGATCAATGAATGGTCTTCTAATGACAAAGATAAATGGCTAAATAATGAAAAGTATCCTCGTGAAGTTTTAATGCATTTTGGAAACATGATGCTTGATGGACGAATGGAAAATTTCGTCATCAAAGATCATCCAACAACCAAAGACTATCTTGAATTTAAAAATTATCGGTGGAAAGTTCCCATTATAGAAGATGAAAGTGGGGTAGACCGTACTCATGACTTTTTTACTTGCTTTTTCAGAAGAGCAATGGGGATGACCGATTATAAAGGTTGGATCGAAGAATCTGTAGAGTTAGTCAATACCATTCAACCTCTAATTGATAAAGCAAGAGAGGCTGAATCAACGGCAAAATGTCTGGAGCTTACTCTGGAAATGCTGAAGAAAGTATGGCCAACTCTTGTCGATTGGATGGACTTAGAGAACCAGCCGTTTGATTCAAATTATTTTAATTCGTGCGATGAACATGATGCTTCCATATGGGGAGAATCCGACGAAGTAGAGCAGAATGTTCAACGAGTTCTCCTTAAAATCAATTGTGGTGAAAATGAAGAAGAACTGTCTTCTTCAGGTTCTGATGATGAAAATGATGCGTCTGAGCCAGACTTTTCTTTAATTCTTTCTTTAGAAACAAAAACTTTAAAGGAAGATGAAAAGGAAGCAGAAGAAGCTCTTCATCCTTATATGGAGCAGGAACAAGAAATCACCATTTGGCAACATAGAGAAAATCGAAAATCTTATTCCGATAACATAACAATCATGCCGTTTGACAACTATGACTTAAACTGCTATCACACAATCGTGAAGGAGATCAAACGATACATCGCTCCTACTGCAAAAGCTTTACAGCAGATCCTAGAACCAGTAGCTGATGCGACAAGACGTAATCAACGATCTGGAAAACTCAAAACAAATCGAGTTTGGAGAACAGAGAGCTTGGGCGATGTTAATGTCTTTGAGAAACGGAAAAAAGGTACTCCAGGTAAGAGGCTCGAATACTTCTATTAAATGATGTATCTGGCAGTACATCCGCCGTTTTCCCAGGCACATCACATCAAATCATCGATGAGATGAAAAAGGCTCAAATCTTATTGATTGAAGCGTGTGAAAAGGCTAATATCCCTATCGCATCATATGGCTTTACGGAGCAATATGGAGCGAAACTCAAAAACATTATTTATCCTTTTAAACCATATAATCGCTTCACAAATATTGAGAAGGGATTTATCGGCGGCATTGAATCTAGATGGGGTAATCGCGATACATTGTCTTTACAATGGGGTATTGATGAATTGGCAAAATACCCAGAGGATATTCGGCTGCTAATTATTATTAGTGACGGGGAACCTTGCTTTAATGAAGAGGAAAATTATGACACGATGCGCTTCATAGTAAAACAAGCTGAGGCAAGAAATATTGATATTCTTTGCCTATATGTCGGTCCGCAAAAACCGGATGTACTTGATCACGTTCGGTATATGTACCCTGGTCGTTCCATCATCGTTTCAAAACATCTTGCAGCTGAATTAACGCGGCATGTAAAAAGAATCATCCGAAGAAAGAAATAGTAAAATAAAAAATGCCGGTCAATCCAAATATAGGATGCCGGCTTTCTTTATATCTAAACTCAAAAACATTTATCACTTATCGTGACAATCAAATAATCCTATGGTAAACT
>CALJVA010000190.1 GCA_937975135.1 uncultured Thermoactinomycetaceae bacterium
CGGCCGGTGGGGGCGACCCTAAGGATTAGTGCCACAGAAATGTAGACCGCCGATGGAAGTGGACAGGTGATGTCCCTTCACAGGTAAGGGTGCAACGGTGCGGTAAGAGCGCACCAGCAACATGGAGACATGTTGGCTAGGTAAACCCCACCCGGAGCAAGACCTAAAAGGAGAGCGCATTTGCGCAGCTGTTGCCCGCAGTATCTCCAGGTAGGTCGCTTGAGCCATGTAGCAATACATGGCCTAGATAGATGATTGCCACTCCAATAGGTGGGAGGCTAGCGCCGTGATACCACTTGGAGGACAGAACTCGGCTTACTGTTTGCTTTCACGAAAAAAGCATCAAAATGACGCCATTGGCGTCTTTTTTTTATTTTCTTATTTTTCACATGATTGTAACTATAAGGTTTTTAAATTGGTATCTTTCCGCAAAGAAGAAGTAATGTTTCTCCGTTAACCTTGGAATAAATAAAGTCAGAGGAATTATCAAGGGGAGGTTCAGAATGAAAAAAAGAGGCTGGATTTTCGTCGGATGCTCCCTTTTCCTTATTGCACTTTTCCTTTTTATTCAATGGAACCCGTTCCTATTAGAACAACCAAAGATTATACCACCAGCCCAAACCTCAAATATCTTAACAAAATTAAAGCAGGTATCAGATGAAAAAGGAAAAATCAACTATCTTATCTTAGGAGATTCAGTTGCACTGGGAAAAGGGGCTGAGATCGGTGCTGGATATGGCTTATATGTTCAAGAAGAACTGGAGAGGGAGCGGTTACATGTTGAGTTAGATAATCAGGGGGTCTCAGGGCAAACATCGTCGGAATTAAGGGAAATGATCCGAAAGCCTGAGCTTGAACAGAAGATTCGTAATGCCGATTTAATTAATATCACCATAGGGGGTAATGATTTATTAAAATCAGCCTTAGATCAAGGAAACTGGTTGCAAGCTCTTTCTGAATTTGCATCGATTCAAGCACAGTATAACGAAAATATAGGAGCGATTCTCGATCACCTACGAAGTCTGAACGATACAGCCCCAATACTCATGACCACATTATATAATCCGATTTCAACTGAAGAGATCTACTATCCTTTAACAGAAAAATTACTTCAAAAGTGGAATACAGGCATGCGAAAAATATCTTCACAGTTTCCCGAAGTAACTGTGATCGAAGTTGCATCATTATTCCAAAAGGCAAAGAAAGACTGGTTAGCAGATGAAATTCATCCCAATGAGTATGGCTACCGCTTAATTGCAAAACAGATCGTAGAACAGATTCGCCGAGAAATTTGATGGATTGCTTCAGAAATAAAAGGTTTGATACCTATTTTTACTGTAAATGTATAGAATACAGGTTGAATCGAGAGGATAAAAAGCAAAAGAGAAAGGAATGAAGATATGGAGCCCTTTGAAACGTATGAAGCTTATATTGAACGATATAAAATGTTTTGGTCCGAAGAGGGAGATGGACGACCTCCGATGCTGGAGAAAGAAGAGTTTCAACGAAAGTTTAAGCTGCTTCGGGATAGTTATAAAACTTATTGGGAATTGATTAAGAGTGGGGAAGAAGATAAAGCTGCAAATTATTACTTAAATGTGCTCAATCGGTTAGAAAATGAGTTGGCGATTGCCGATGGCGCTGACAATTTTATTGTAGATCTACAAGAGCATTTGGGTGGTCCTTAAAAGGCCATCTAAATGCTCTTTTAATTGTCACGATCCTTGGGATAGAAGCCTTTAAATTCAGAGATGATATAGGAGAGGGGGGAATTACAGATGAATCTGCTAAAAGAATTAACGGAAGCACCGGGCGTTCCTGGTTATGAACAACCTATTCGTGAGATTATGCAGCGGGAAATGAAACAGATAGGAGTCCCAGTGGTATATGACAACCTGGGAGGAATTTTTGGTGAGAAAAGCGGCCTTGCTGACAAACCAAGTATTTTACTAGCCGGCCATATGGATGAAGTTGGCTTTATGGTAACGGAGATTACAAAAGGAGGGCATCTTCGTTTTGCTCCATTGGGCGGATGGTGGGAACAGGTACTTTTATCACAACGTGTAACGGTGTGGACCGAGGAAAAGAGTTTTACTGGGGTGATCGGTTCTAAGCCGCCTCATATTTTAATGCCGGAAGAGCGGCAAAAGGTATATCCGATTCGTGAAATGTTTATTGATGTAGGTGCGAAATCAGATGAACAGGTGAAAGAATGGGGAATTCGAGTCGGGGATCCTGTGATACCCATCTGTCCTTTTGAAATTTTGCCTGATGGAGACACGATCTTAGCAAAAGCTTTAGATAATCGAATGGGGTGCTATCTTGCATTGGAGGTTTTGCGGCAGTTACAGTTGATCGACCACCCCAATCGTGTATTTGCAGGGGCGACTGTACAAGAAGAAGTGGGACTTCGTGGAGCTACAACAGCCCCTTGGGTTACAGAGCCGGATGTTTCCTTTGCATTGGATGTTGGAATTGCAGAAGATGGTCCAGGAAGTGAGGGGACAAACAAGGCTCGCTTGGGAGAAGGGCCATTACTCTTGTTTCTGGATGCAACCATGATCCCCAATCTTCAACTGCGCAATCTTGTCGTTCAAACTGCTGAAGAACACCAAATCCCTTATCAGGTAAGCACGATAACAAGGGGAGGCACCGATGCTGGTAAATTTCACCTTTTCAAAAAAGGAGTTCCTTCAATCGCTCTTGGCGTACCAGCACGTTATATTCATAGCCATGTTTCCATGGTAAGTAAGAAAGATTTGGAGAATGGAATAAAGCTATTGGTTGAAGTGATCAAGAAGTTAGATGAAGAGACAGTAGCATCCCTTACTTCAAGATAATCATGGATGCTAGTAGATTATACAGTATATGTTTTCAAATTTGGATCTAAAGGAAAGGAGTGCCCAGCGATAGATAAACAACCTGGGCACTCCAAGGCCGAGTATCACCAAAAGTATCTTTGTATTCCTTGAAGAAGAGTGATAATGTAGATTTATATGGCTATTCCATGCTAAGATTAATAGGATGAAGGTTAAACGATAGAAACATACTTTACCGTAGGTCATTCATTGAAGTTCGAAAAAGTTGATGTTTTTGATGACCCCATGGCAAAGGATGAAAGGGAGGATAACAAGAGTGGAAAAAGGTCAACTTTTTCTGGAGCATATTCAATCTCGCTTGGATGCTACAGAAAGTAAAACGGTATCGTCTATTGTGGAACGTGCCGGTGGGATAGAGCGAGTCTACGTGGTCTTTATTGATATTTTACGCGGCTTTTGTGAACAGGGTCCTTTGTCAAGCGACCGTGTTGCTAAATTAATTTTACCAGTAAAAGAGCTAACCGAAAGCTTATTGCAAAAAGGTCTTCCCTCAAAAAATCTTGTTTTTTTGAATGATGCTCATCCAGAAGATGCCGTCGAGTTTTCTGCTTTTCCTGCTCACTGTGTGCGGAATACGGAGGAAGCAGAAGTTGTCAAGGAGCTGCAACCATTTTTTGAGCGAGAAGGGGTACAGATCTTCGATAAAAATGCGACGACGGGAATGTTTAGTAAGCGCAAGGAGGATGGTCTGCGCTTTTTTGAGTGGCTAGAGCAGCGATTAAAAGAAGGGCCAACTACTTTTATCATCGTAGGAGATTGTACAGATTTATGTATCTATCAAAATGCAACGGGCATTAAGCTATTTGCCAATGAGCTAAATATAAAAACAAATGTAATCGTCTCACAACAACATACAGAGACCTACGATACTCCAGTATCTGTCGCTGAGTCAGAGGGGATCTTGGCTCATGATGCCGATGTATTGGATCAGATTTTTTACTACCATATGATGTTAAATGATATAGAAGTTGTGAAAACAATTGAACCTGTGTAATACTCTAATCTGATAGGCTATCATTGCGCAAATTTTCAGGGGGTGACACGATTGCGCACCGAAGAGATGATACTTAATATGGGGCCGCAACATCCGAGTACTCATGGTGTTTTTCGGGTGATTCTTCGAATTGATGGAGAAATTATTCGTGAAGCAAAGCCTGTGATTGGCTACTTGCATCGGGGAACAGAGAAACTTGCTGAAAATCTAACTTATACTCAGATCATTCCTTATACAGACCGAATGGACTATTTGTCCGCCATGATTAACAACTATGCTGTCGTTCATGCGGTAGAAAAGTTGATGGGCCTGGAGATTCCAGAGCGGGCAGAATATCTTCGTGTCATTGTGATGGAGCTCAATCGAATTGCCAGTCATCAGGTCTGGTTTGGTACGTATCTATTGGATATTGGGGCGATGAGTCCTTTTCTTTATGCTTTCCGTGATCGGGAGAAAATTATAGAATTATTTAATGAATTGTGTGGCGCCCGACTAACTTATAACTATATGCGTGTAGGCGGCTTAAAATGGGATGCTACAAAAGAATGGTTGGATAAGGTAAGGGATCTAATTGCTTATTTGCGTAAGCAACATAAAGAGTATTATGATCTCATCGATAACGAAATTTTTCGTTCTCGAACCAAAGGCATAGGGCGCTACGATAAGGAAACCGCTCTTAGCTTTGGACTTTCTGGGCCATGTCTTCGTTCTGCAGGGGTTCCCTATGATTTGCGAAAAGATCGTCCTTATTCCATCTATGACCGGTTTGATTTTGAAGTAGTTACCCGTGATGAAGGTGATTGCTATGCCCGGTTTGAGGTAAGGATGGAAGAAATCTTACAATCGATAAATATTATTGAGCAAGCGTTGGACAATATTCCTGATGGTCCCATTATGGCTAAAGTGCCGAGGATTATCCGTCCACCTGAGGGTGAGGTATATGTTCCAGTGGAAAATCCTCGGGGTGAACTAGGAGTCCATATCGTAAGTAAAGGAAAGGATACGCCTTGGCGGATTCATTGGCGCCGGCCTTCCTTCAACAATCTCCAGATTTTACCTCATCTTCTTGAAGGGGAAAATGTTGCAAACTTGGTTGCTATTCTTGGTGCCATTGATATTGTATTAGGCGATGTTGATGCTTAAATAACTGGATCAATAATTTAAAATGAAGCTGGTTATCTACCTTGAAAAAGAGGAGAAGTATGGTATGATATGGTCATTAATATAAATGGCATATATTACTGTCGGCCTACAAAGGGAGATACCTTGCTTTCCTTCAAGCGCCTTGACAGGCGCTTTTTTGTTGACTTTCCCTTATGAAAAAGGGGTTAAAAAATGGAAGAAACGATCTTTGATTTACTACAACAATATGGTTATATAGGGATATTTTTGTTTCTCGTGTTAGGAATCGTAGGCTTACCATTACCAGACGAAATCATGATGACCTTTATTGGCTATTTAAGTTCAATTGGTCAATTAAACCTTTATTTAACTTTTATTAGTGCTTATTCCGGGTCTGTATGTGGTATTTCCGTAAGTTTTTTTCTAGGGAAGAAGTTAGGTTATCCTTTTTTAAAGCGATACGGGAAAAAAATTTTTATTACCCAACGCCGCTTGTTATTAGCACAATATTTGTTTCGTAAATATGGAAACTGGGTTTTGTTTTTTGGTTACTTTATTCCAGGAGTACGCCATGTAACTGCTTATATGGCTGGAATTTCCCGTATTTCTATTCCCCGTTTTGCTGTGTATGCTTATGTGGGTGCTCTTTTTTGGTGTACAACCTTTATTTCTCTTGGGTATTTGCTAGGAGAACATTGGGAGATTATCTTTGTGCCTGTAGAGCGATATGGAGGATATCTGTTTTTTGTTGTGGCAATCGTCGCTATTGCCGGGGTTTGGTATTGGAGGTACCAAAGGAAAAGGCGAATCACGAGAAAAAAAGCCTAATCCAATGAATTTGACGATCCTATTGAAGAGAGATAAACTAAAATGAAAGCACTGGATTTTTGAAAGGCGTTTTAAGAATAAGCCTAAGAAGGGAATTGGTTACTAGCGTCTTTTCTTATCGTAACGAAGTGAAATCGTCGATTTGCTTACGAGTTATGTAAAATTAAGCTAATAATAGAGGACTATTTCCGACGTTTCTGAGGACCACTAGGGGTGCGAGTAGGGTTGTTTATTACAGCCCAATTCAAGCTGAGAGAGGAATTTCCTCAACCCTTTGAACTTGACCTGGGTGATACCAGCGGAAGGAATGTGGCACAGTAACAGCTACTAAAGGTATCCCCGAGGATGGGATACCTTTATTATTTTTTGGAGAAGGAGCATAAGAATGGGCACTCTCCATCTGATTGCTGGGCCGGAATACTCACAAGAACATTTAACAGAAGTAATTCATGAGGTTCTCCCCTGGGTAGACTGGATTCATCTTCGGATGAAGGGGTTTACTGGAAAAGAGGTTTACCAGAAAGCAGTAAGACTGATTGAAGCAACAGAGCTACCGCCTGAGAAGTTACTGATTAATGAACATGTAGATGTAGCACTAGCACTGGAATGTGGAGGAGTTCACTTACCTGAACAAAGCGTTCTCGATCCACGGATGCGCTCTTTACTGTCAGATAAGAACATGCGCCTTGGCCGCTCTGTTCATAGTGTTGCAGCTGCACATCGAGGAGCTATGGAAGGGGTGGACTATTTGTTTTTTGGTCATATATACCCTTCTAACTCCAAACCCGGCCTTCCTCCACAGGGTTTAGAAAAGCTTGAGCAGGTCGTACAGGCAGTCGATATTCCCGTATTTGCAATTGGAGGAATTACTCTTGAGCGGATACAGGAGGTTAAAAAAACAGGATGTGCGGGAGTGGCAGTTATCTCAGCAATTTTCAATCATTCCCGTCCAGGCTTAATGGCCCAGGCCTTTAAACAAAGTTTGTTAGGAGGATAAAGTTGTAAGGAGGAGAGATGTGGCGGATGAAGATTCAACTAAATGGGGAAGCATATGAGCTGCCTGAAGGGGTAGAAACGGTCTCTCATTTACTGGATCACCTTCAAGTAGGAGAACGAATCGTGGTGGTAGAGCGGAACAGAGAAATTGTGGATCGGAAAAAATTTTCTTCCACTCAACTTGAAGAGGGAGATATTTTGGAAATCGTACATTTTGTTGGAGGAGGAGCACCATGTTAAAAATTGGTGGCAAGACATTTCAGTCCCGCCTTTTGCTTGGAACGGGTAAATTTTCTTCCTTGGAAATACAAAAAAAAGCGGTTGAGGCAGCAGAACCAGATATTCTTACTTTTGCCGTAAGGAGACTAAATATCTGGGATCCGTCGGAGCCGAACTTTTTAGAAAAGTTGGATCTGAAACGCTATACCCTACTTCCCAACACAGCAGGAGCTACCACAGTGGAGGAAGCGGTACGTATTGCCAGACTTGCTCGGGCCTCACAACTATGTGATATGATTAAGGTTGAAATTATTGGGGATCCTGTCACTCTATTACCTGATCCTATAGCAACACTGGAAGCGACGCGTATTCTCGTAGAAGAAGGGTTTATTGTTCTTCCTTATATCTCAGATGATCCAATGTTGGCTCGGCGGTTAGAGGAAGTGGGTGCCCATGCGATTATGCCTGGTGGATCACCCATTGGATCAGGTCAGGGCTTACTTAACCCTTTTTATTTACGATTGATTATCGAACAAGCGAATGTGCCAGTAATCATTGATGCCGGTATTGGTTCTCCTGCCGATGCTGCTTATGCAATGGAATTAGGAGCGGATGGAGTATTACTAAATATGGCGGTTGCAGGTGCGAAAGATCCAGTTAAGATGGCCCGAGCAATGAAGATGGCGGTTGAAGCAGGCCGTCTGGGATATGAAGCTGGACGGATTCCCAAACGGAACATCGCTGTAGCAAGTAGTCCGATGGAGGGATTGGTTGATTCATAAAGAGCTTTGGCGGGTTGTTATCCCGCCTTTTTTTATGCAGAAGAGGGTTGTTTTTTTTCAACTTGGATGGAATAGCGAGAGAGATTAAGCAGTATACCCGCTGATATCATACAGGATATCAGTGAAGTTCCCCCATAACTAATAAAGGGGAGTGGGACACCTGTGACAGGAAGTAATGCTGTAGCAACTCCTATATTAAAGATCGTCTGGATCGCCAACAATGAGACAATCCCCATTCCCAAGAGGTTTCCAAAGAGATCTGGTGCACGTAGGGAGATCCGTAAACCTCTCAAAATAAACGCGATAAAAAGAAGAATGAGAAATAAACAACCGAGAAAACCTAGTTCTTCCGCGATAATTGAAAAAATAAAATCAGTATGTGCTTCAGGAAGGTAAGCTAATTTTTGAATACTGTTTCCCAATCCTCCCCCAGATAGACCACCCGGACCTATGGCGTATAGAGATTGAATAATTTGGTACCCATCACTGGTGGGGTTTTTCCATGGATCTAGTAGGGTTAGGATACGAGGGATTCGATATGCTTTCATAAATAGGACACCAATCAAAACAGGAACAGCAGCCATTCCCACCATGATAAGATGTTTTAGTGGTGTACCTGCACAATAAATAACGACAAAACAAGAAGAGATTAAAAGAATCGTAGTGCTATAATGGGGTTCTATAACAATTAATCCACTAAGTAGGCTAATCACAATTAAGGGTGGCAAAAGTCCTCGTTTAAATTGGTGTAAATAATTTTGTTTTTTGCTCATGATCGAAGCGGTATAAAATAATGCTACTAACTTAGCGATTTCTGACGGTTGTAAGGAAAAGAAGCCTAACTTAATCCATCGTTGTGCACCATTGACCGAAACGCCGATTCCTGGGATTAAAACTAGAACCAGGAGGAGAAGTGTACCAACTAAGAACTTGCCTACATGGCGTCGATAAAAAGAGTAAGGGAGATTGGCAGCGACAAAAAAGAGAACAATCCCGATGGTTGCCCAGACCAGCTGCCGTTTAAAAAAATAGTAACTATCGTTATATACCGTAAGCCCCTGATAATAGCTAGAACTAAATACCATAATCAAGCCAAATCCAAGCAGGATAAAGACGATCAATAAAAGCCAAAAATCAGGTTTTCCACGTACCATGAACAAAATCTCCTCGTATTTGATGAAAAATGGGTTTAGGGAGGTTGTCTTTCATTCTATCCACTGTTTCCGTTACTTAACACAAATCGTCTCCATATACTTTCTGTTTAAAGTGGATATTTCCTTGTTTCTTTACAACTTTTGCAAACTGTGTATTACGATTTTTGCCTTGAGTTAACTACTTGGTCTCTTGATGTTGTTGCAGTTGTGGGATGCAGAGTCTCCTGCCAAAGGGGAGGGGTCAGATTTACCATCAATAATACCTCCTGAAAAGTGACACCGTATAGGCAGGAGGTGAGGATGTGCCTAAAGTAAAGTGCAGTGTATCCAATTGTTTTTTCTGGGAAGAGGGAAACAATTGTGGTGCAGATGCGATCATGGTGGAAGTGGACCAACACGCAAAACGTCGGTTTAATGAGGAGATTGGTGGAGAACTAGTATCCTCAGACCACCAAGATCATATGGCACGCCATTCCGCAGACACCTGTTGTCACACATTTAAACCCAAAAAAGTGTAAATTTTGGGCCTGACCAATCGCTGGTCAGGCTTTTTTTTAAAAAAAAAGCATCCCATTGGATGCTTTTAGTAATCGGTTTATAGCCTCTGGCTTCCATTAATTTTGCTTATCGTCTTTAGGCTTCCTTTTGTTTTTGGTTGAAAATAAGCTTTAGCAATGGGGGTGTAACTATCGTGGTAACTAAAACGATGATCACTATTGCTGTAAATAACTCATTATTGATCAGCTGTTTGCTAATTCCGATGGAGGCGACAATCAAGCCAACTTCGCCACGGGCGATCATTCCCGCACCAATTCCAGCTGAGCTGCGCCAATTAAATCCAGACAATTTGGCACCTAAACCACCGCCGATAAACTTAGTTAGAATAGCGACCAGAGTCAGAGCAGTAATGATGAAAATCATATCGGAGGTTAAGCCACTTACATCAGCCATTACTCCGATGCTGACAAAGAAAATGGGAACGAAAAATGAAAAAGCAACCGATTCGATTTTTTGGAAGAGCTCTTGGCGAAAATTGGTCAAACTGAGCATCATTCCAGCAAAGTAGGAACCAACGATGCCGGCCAACCCAAGCAATTCTGCAAAGTAAGCAAATCCTAGGGCAGTAATAATTCCAAAGGTAAGCACAACTTCGGTATTTAGTAATTTACTGGCCCACCGAAAAATAGGTGGGAGCAACTTTCGTCCAATGAGGATAGTGATGAGGAAAAAGGCAATAATCTTGATGAGAAGCAGAATTAGATCCATTCCGCCGCCCCCGCCAGCAGAAGCCGTAAATCCAATGACGATGGATAAGATAATGATACCGAGTACATCATCAAGTACTGCTGCACCAAGAATAGTAATTCCTTCTTTAGACTGCAATT
>CALJVA010000191.1 GCA_937975135.1 uncultured Thermoactinomycetaceae bacterium
TTCATACAAAAAACGTAGTGCAACTCGAGGATCATATTTATGAATGATATCGTCACGATCAATGGTAATTTTTTGCCATCCTTCACCTTCAACCCATTCATAGCCTTCTTTATCAGTTATATAATACTCTTGCTTCAGGGGGCCTCCAAATGCTTTTATCGTCTCCTCAACATGAACTCCATAAGGATCCCAAACAAAACGATAAGTTCCTTCCTGCTCTATCTCAATGGACATACCAGATGGCTCTGATATCGTGCCTTTTCCTTCTCCTTTATAACTAAATCCTTTTTCATTCTCCAAATTTCCTTCCGCTTGCAATAAAACGGCCTCTGCTCCTCCTATTGCCACAAGAAGTTGACCACAGCCAGTCGAAAGGAAAAGAGTCAAAAAGATCATCACCGCAAGTAACAAATATCTGTTCATCGTTTTCTCCCCTCATCAATACCCAAATAAAAATAAATAAAGATCACTTGTTCAAGATATGTACAACATGATCCCTTTTCGAACTCCTTGATAAAAAATTAGTAAATTTCCTAGTTCAGGTATCATGAATAACCATTATCTAATTTTATCGGTAGTGGATGAAGGTGTCAATTAAATAAAAAGGAAGTATAATCTATGGTTTTTTACAAAACAAACATGATTCCCTTAATCCTCTTAATTCTTTATACTAGAAAAGAAAATATACACTTATCCAGTCCTTTACGCGCAAGGATAACCCTGCATAAGAAATCCTTTTGTATTTTTATCTTTGTACACCTCACAAAAAAGGAGGCACACAGGAGTCAAAGGGTGTTTAAAGATACCTTTTTCTTGAATCGTCCTTTATCTCCTGTATCCATGATTATGAAGCCGGTAAGATTACATCCTTGGAATCTATCAGAAGAAGAGGCAATTCTTTTGCAACGCCACTTGGCAAAACAAGTGATCCAAGAAGACCCTTCTCAACCGATTCAATATGTAGCAGGTGTTGATGTCGCCTATGATTCAGAGGAGGGGAATCATTTTGCTGCAGCTGTTATACTTGATGCCCATTCCCTTGAAATCGTAGAAGCAGCCTTAGCAAAAGTTAAAGTTTCCTTCCCCTATCGGCCTGGGTTATTTTCTTTCCGTGAACTTCCGCCGATCATCGATGCACTGGCCAAACTGCAAAAAAAACCTGATTTAATCGTCTGTGACGGGCAAGGGATTGCCCACCCACGGAGATTGGGATTGGCAAGTCATTTAGGTATTTTATTTGATATCCCAACGATTGGATGTGGCAAAACCCGATTGATTGGTGAAGCAGACATACCTGGAGAAAAAAGAGGTGACCGCACCCCCTTAATGGATCAAGGCGAAATCATTGGATCAGTTTTGCGAACGCAGGATCAAATTAAGCCTGTTTATGTCTCAGTGGGGCATCGCATTACATTACAGACCGCCTGTCATTGGATCTTGCATCTAGCACCACGGTATCGGTTGCCTGAAACGACACGTCAAGCAGATCAACTTGTACGCCGTGCAATCGCTATGAAGAATGAAAAAAAGCCCTAGAAGCGCTTTAATAAGATGGTCATCATCCAGCATGGACATGATGTCTTCTGACTCCTCTTTGTGCTTAAAGCCTGGAATCGCCCTCATGCCCTTCTGACCCTTCTATTCGCGCTTCAACTAGGGCTTTTATTTTTATACAGGATAAACGGGATGCTTCCGCTGACTAAAAGTCATCTGCTTGCTCGAATAATGCGCAAAGCGGGTGATCAATTCATCACGTAATTCATTTGGTTGAATAATCCCGTCAATGATTAATTCAGAAGCAAGACGATAAATATCAATGTCCTCTTGATACTCTTTTCGTTTTTGCTGAACAAACTCAATCTTCTCTTTTCCTTCCAGTGACGCGATCTTATTTCCGTAAACTGCATTCACCGCTGCTTCTGGACCCATGACCGCAATTTGTGCTGTGGGAAGTGCAAGACAACAATCGGGTTCAAAGGCTGGACCGGCCATTGCGTATAACCCAGCTCCATAAGCTTTCCGAATCACTACCGAGATCTTAGGTACTGTTGCCTCCGACATCGCCGCAATCATCTTGGCTCCATGTCGGATGATTCCAGCCCGTTCCACATGAGTACCAATCATAAATCCTGGCACATCAGCCAAGAAAAGAAGGGGGATGTTAAAGGCATCACACAAGGTAATAAAACGGGCTGCCTTATCCGCCGAATCGACGAAAAGTACTCCTCCCTTTACTTTGGATTGGTTAGCAATAATCCCTATCGGATGACCATCCAGTCGTGCCAGACCAGTAATCAATTCGCCAGCAAATAGCTTCTTTATCTCAAAAAAGGAACCTTCATCCACTAAGGAATCAATTACTTCCATCATATCAAAGGGAATATTTTGATTGTCTGGCACAATCTCTGCTAAGGGGCGCGCTGATGGGTTCGGCCCTTTGGCTTCTGCTCTTGGTGGCTTTAACTGATAGTTCGCTGGAAAATAGCTAAGATAACGCCGTGCAGTAGCAATCGCCTCTTCCTCAGAGGACGCGAGATAGTCCCCACAACCACTGATGGTGCAATGCATGCGAGCACCGCCCATCTCTTCCAAACTTACCTTTTCGCCAATCACCATCTCTGCCATACGTGGCGACCCGAGGTACATGCTCGCATTCTTGTCAACCATAATCACAATATCACAAAACGCAGGAATATAGGCTCCACCTGCTGCAGAAGGGCCAAATAGGATACAAACTTGCGGAATCACTCCAGATAGTTTGACCTGGTTATAAAAGATGCGCCCTGCACCCCTTCGTCCTGGAAACATTTCGATTTGGTCCGTAATTCGCGCTCCTGCCGAATCAACAAGATAAACTAAAGGTACACGCAATCGCTCAGCAGTCTCTTGAATTCGAATAATTTTCTCTACTGTACGGGCGCCCCATGAGCCTGCCTTCACTGTCGAATCATTGGCCATAACGCATACGGTTTGGCCGCCAATCTTACCAATTCCCGTGACGACACCATCAGCGGGCAAATCCCCTGCCATCACATTGGCAAATAACCCATCTTCCAGCTCAATCCCATCATCAAAAAGGAGTTCCAACCGACGCCTTACAAAGAGCTTGTTCTGCTCCTTTAATCGCTCATGATATTTGGGTGAACCACCTTTTTTAACCTGCTCCATTCGTTCCTGCAATATTTTTTGTGTCTTTTCTTCCATCAATGTGCCTCCTCTTTCGTTATTCCCCTGTATATACCGGCTTTCGCTTTTCTTTAAAAGCTTGTAAACCTTCGAGACGATCCTTAGTCGGAATTAATGTCTGATAAGCCTTAGTTTCAATTGCTAAACCGGTGGTTATATCCACTTCTGTTCCATGGTCTATGGCAAACTTGGCTTGTGAAACCGCAAGGGGAGCATTTTTACTAATCATCTCCGCCATAGACAAAGCTTCCTCCAAAGCTTTACCTGAGGGAACGACTCGATTCACCAGCCCGATTCGCTCTGCCTCTTCCGCTGTGATTCTCCGTGCGGTAAAAATCATCTCCTTTGCTCGAGCAATGCCGATCAATCGTGGTAAACGCTGCGTTCCTCCCGCACCTGGAATAATTCCTAGAGCGGTTTCCGTCAGACCAAAAAGAGCGTTTTCGTCAGCGATCCGCAAATCTGCTGCCAAAGCCAGCTCCGTTCCTCCCCCTAGGGCAAGCCCATTCACTGCAGCAATCACAGGCATCGGCAAATTGGCAACAGCATGAAATGTTTCCCTGATTAAGTATATAAACTGACGAACTTGATCCTCCGTGAATGAGCGCCGCTCTTTTAAGTCTGCACCAGCACAAAAGGAGCGTTCCCCTGCACCTGTGATAATTACTACCCGCGTTGACTTGGAATAAACCAGCTCACCGACAATCCGGTTTAGCTCAGTCAATAGCGGCATATTTAACGCATTGTGTACTTCAGGGCGATTTAAACGGATGATTGCAATCCCCTCTTTATTTTCCCATTCAATCACACTCATTCCTTCTCCCTCCCCTCTGTTGCTAAAAAGCTTTGTAAAACCTTAGAAGGTAATTTTCGACCAATCTTCTCCTGCACATAGCAGCTAACACGACAAAGGGCCTCTAGGTTAATCCCCGTCTTAACTCCCATCCCTTCCAACATATAAACAAGATCCTCCGTCGCCACATTCCCTGCTGCACCCGGAGCATATGGACACCCTCCCAATCCGCCAAATGAGCTGTCCAAAGTAGTAACTCCCGCCTCTAGAGAGACGTAGGCATTTACCAGTGCAGTACCCCGAGTGTCATGAAAATGTCCCGCTAAACGCTCAGGACCAAAATTGCGAGCCAATTCATTCATTACATTTTTTACTTGTTGAGGGGTCGCAACACCGATGGTATCTCCCAAAGAGACCTCATACACGCCCATATTGAATAAGCGCTCACAAATTTGGGCTACCTGCTTCACAGGCACCTCTCCCTCATAAGGACAGCCGAAAACAGTTGACACATACCCCCGAACTTTTTTTCCACTCTCTTTGGCGAGTTGGATCACTTCAGCAAAAACAGGATAGGTCTCCTCAATTCCCTTATTAATATTTTTGCGATTATGTGTCTCGCTCGCCGAAAGAAAGACAGCAAACTCATCCATTGGCGTTTTAAGTGCCCGTTCCAAACCTTTCCGATTTGGAACCAAAGCCCGATAACGAACCCCCGGTTGCTGGGGTAGACTAAGAGCTAACTGTTCTGCATCGGCCAGCTGTGGAATCCAACGAGGATGGACAAAGGAAGTAGCCTCAATCTCAGTAATTCCTGCCTCTATAAGGCCCTCAGCAATCTTCCGCTTCACTTCCGTTGGAAGTGAAGCGGTCTCATTTTGCAAACCATCCCGTAACCCGACTTCAACAATGGTTACATCAGTCATCTGCTCTCACACCCTGATCAATCTTCCAATTCAATCAAGGGATCGCCATCCCCGACAAATGCACCCACTTCAACCTTTACTTCCTTCACGGTTCCCCCTACTGTAGCTTGGACGGGTACCTCCATTTTCATCGATTCAAGAATCACCACATCTTGTCCGCTTTCCACACGATCACCGGGTTGAACCAATACCTGTAAAACAGTGCCAGACATCGTTGCTGCAATCGTTTTCATTCTTCAATTCCTCCTTGTAGAGTTTGTTCGATTCATTAAAAAGTGTGTATCATATTTTCCTGAAACAAACTGCGGGTCGGTAGTGATTTCTTTTAATAATGGAAGATTGGTCCGAATCCCTTCAATTTGAAAAGCACTCAAGGCTTCCCTACTTCGCTGAAGTGTTTCCTCACGATCCTTACCATGTACAACCAACTTAGCAATCATTGGATCATAAAAAGGTGTTACCTCGTTCCCTGCTTCTACCCCCGCATCAATCCGTATTCCTTCTCCCTGTGGCGCTGTAAACACCTCGATTTTACCAGGAGAAGGCATAAATGTTGTTGGATCTTCGGCATAGATTCGGTATTCAATCCCATGTCCTGTCGCCGTAATCTGTTCTTGTGAAAAGGGCAATAATTTACCTGCAGCTAGATCCAACTGTAATTCAACCAAGTCCAAGCCAGTGATGGCCTCGGTGACAGGATGCTCTACTTGAAGTCGAGTATTCATCTCCAAGAAATAAATCTGCTCATCCTGATCGACCAAGAATTCAACGGTTCCAACCCCTGTGTATCCTACTGCCCGGGCAGCCTGAACACCTGCTTCATAAAGACGCGAACGAGTTTTTTCTGATATGGAAGGAGATAAGCTCTCTTCAATCACTTTTTGATTGCGCCGCTGAATGGAGCATTCCCGCTCGAAAAGGTGAACAACATTTTGTTTATGATCTCCTACAATCTGTACTTCAACATGGCGCGGCTTTTCAATGTATTTTTCTAAAAAGAGCGTATTATCACCGAAATAAGCCTTCGCTCGTCCTTGTGTCGATGGGAAAGCTTTGCTCAATTCATCCTCTGAGCGGCAAACAATCATGCCAATTCCGCCCCCACCCGCACTCGCCTTTAACATTACAGGAAAACCAATCTCCTGGGCTTTAATCAACGCTTCTTCCACATTTTTTACCCCTTCTGGGGTGCCAGGTACAATGGGAACACCTGCGGCTGCCATCTGTTGACGGGCTTTTACTTTATCTCCCATCAAAGCGATCACTTCAGAAGAGGGACCAATAAAACGGATACCGGCCTCTTCTACCTGACGGGCAAATGTTGCATTCTCCGAAAGTAAGCCGTACCCTGGATGAATCGCATCTACTTTTTTTTCTTTTGCTGTTCTTATAATCGTATCAATATTTAAGTAGCTTTGTGCCACAGGTGGTGGTCCAATTCGAACAGCTTCATCTGCTTCCTTTACATAGGGTAGGTTTTGATCTGCATCCGAATACACAGCGACAACTTCAATTCCTCGTTTTCGGCACGTGCGAATAATCCGTCGGGCAATTTCCCCACGGTTGGCGATGAGTAACTTTTTGATCTCCATACTTCACCCCGATTACTATTTCTCTTCTATTTCAGTTACACAAAAAAATCCTTTTCGAAAAAATGATCGGTCGACAGGAGAAGACCCGTCTGTGACATTCGACAAAAAACCTTACTTCTCCTTCTTTCCACTCACTATCCGTTCCAATAGAGTCACCTTTTGCTTGTACTGCCCAACCCTATGTAAAAAATAGTCTAAACTTATCTTTTTCTTGATAAAGATTGAAAGGGAGAAAAGCTACTAAAAAAGCCGTGGTATAAATTGGATTTATGTACCTTTACTCATAAGTAAAAGTATCTGTGTCTATGATACACTATTTGTTTGTCCAAACAAAAACCCACTTCCGCTTGGGTAGTGGGTTTGTTTTCTACTTATCAATTCGTTCTAAGTTCCCATTGGGATCCATTCGAAATTTTGTATTGATTTTTCCTTCATTCTCTTCATCTAAAAGAGCCATTTTTCTCGCTCGATCCATAATCTGTATCAAGGTCTTATAGTCATCGTTTACGATTTGGTAATCGTTTTCTACATTATTTAAGCGCCCTTTCATCTCTTCATTTTCCTCTGTAAGGATCGCAATCTGCTTTTCTTTTTCACTGATCTGTCTTTCTAACTCTTTATACCGTATTTTTAATTCTGCTAGTTCGTTCTTATGATTTCGCAAAAAGCGTATAATGGAATCCATGGTAAGTTCACTGTCTCGTTCTGATAATGTTGCCCCTATCCTTGAGCGTGCTTTATTCTCCTTATCTTGGTTTCGCTTTTGTCGTTGCGATTTTGCAATCTGGATCGCTGCTTCATACTTTTTGCGAACACTACTATTCCAACGAAACCCACATGCTGCTGGTGTTCGTCCCAACTTCTCTGCCACCTCAACAAATGCGGCTAACTGTGTACTTCCTTCCCGAATATGCCGCAAGGTTACCTCGGCTAATATCAAATCATCATCCGGAGTCCACGCATCTTGTCTTCTAACAACCACCAAAGGGTCCCTCCTATTCTTCTTTTCCCCCCCTCCCTTCTTCGAAGGTGGGTAACATCAAACCAAGCATCAAATCAACAAAACATATTTAAATTCATGACAGATCTCTCTAAAGATCTTTCCTTGCTCTATCTGTATGCACCTAAAATAGTTCATAGTATATATAACTACTAAAATTTATATCCGATTTCACTTTCTAATATACATCTCTCATCATTTTGCATAAAAAAAGGAGGATCATATCTCCTCCTTCTATCTTTTCATCAACACCTAGAAAGGGTTTAATTAACCATTGGAATCCTATATTTACCCTATTTTTAATCACTATACCTTCCATCCAACTCGTCTCATGCCCCACTCGACCGTCACTTTTTAGACAAAAAGGATTCCACAGCTTGGTAGTGTTCCTCTGATTCCCATAGCGTGGAGCAAGCAAGACTTTCCATCTGTACCAATTCCTCTGGCGACAACCCTTCTATCAAGCCCTTGGAAATCCGTAGATATTCCTGAATAACTGCTAAGGAACCTTCACTGATTTTTTCTGCAAAAGCTTGTACTGATTCCCGAAACCCCTCGACACTGATTACTTGATCCACCAGTCCATACTGAAGGGCCTGCTTACTGCTCACTCGCTCGCCTGTTAACAGCAGGTATAAGCCTTTACTTCTCCCTACCCGTCGAAGGAGACGGCTGCCACCTCCCCACCCCGTGGTAATTCCCAAACGACGCTGAACAAATCCAAAAGTTGCTTTCTCTGAGGCTAAAATAAAGTGGCAACTTACCGCTACCTCACACCCACCGCCCACGGCGGTTGCCTCTACAGCGGCTATCGTTGGCTTTTCAAACTTTTCGATTCGCATCAATAACTGTCCCATCCGGTGCATAACCGGATAGATCTCTTCTTTTTTGGTCAACTTATGAAATTCGTTTAGATCTCCCCCAGATACAAAAGAATGTTCATCTCCGGCAAAAACGATCGCTTTAACCTCTTTATTCTCTTCCCAATCATCGAGCACTTTTTCCAATTCTTCCATCATGGTTTGATTCACTGCATTTCGTACCTTGGGCCGATGAAAACAGATCCAGCCAACCCCATTTTCAATCTGAAGCTTGAGCGTTTTCATCCTTCTCATATGGGCTCCTCCCTTTGTCTCTAAAAAGTCATATTCTTGATCCCTTTTTCCGCTGCTTATATAATTGTTTTTGTGGTATCATAAAGTGAAGTAAAGGGAATACGGCATTCCAGCCGAAAGTTATACCTTAAACAAAAGAAGGAGTGGAATAAACCATGTGGGGTCGTATGTTCCACGTGCTCGCCTTTTGGTGCTTTGTAATTGGCCTGCTATTTATGGCAGGAGATATGAATACGTTGGCGATCCTCTTTTTTGCACAAACTGTATTCTTTGCTGTGACTGGCTCATTCCGACTAACCGAACGTACATATATGTATTTGTTCGGGGGTTATATGATCCTCTCTTTTCTTGGAATGGTTGGCTACTCATTCTTCTATATGGCTTAATCAAACCAGTTGCTCCCTCCTTTCGGGAGCTTTTTTATTTCCAACTTGGCTGATTCAGTATACGCAGTTGAGGATTTGCTATGCCTTTTGCCTGTATCAACACCTGAAAGTTGTCACCCATTCCACCAGGATAGATCAACTGGCGAATCCCCCGGTTGCGACGGGCCTCCGGAGAAAAAGGGTCCTTACTCTTTGTTTCTGTAAGATACTGCAATATTCCCGCCCGAACCAAGAAAGTTCCTTGGGATTCAAAGAAGAGGGGAATTAGGCCTACTTCTTGGCCCCACAGTTGCAAGCCGCTAAAGTTGATATGACTTGTAATATCTTCTTCTCCTGGGGCCCGGTACGGATTATTATGTGCCCGATGACCAGAGTAGCACATTAACGTACCTTCCCTTCGTTCCGGTCGATAAAGCTCCTTTGCTTCATACCCGTAATCAATAGTAAGAACAAAGCCCTTTTGCAACCAACGGCCAACTTCATAAATCCAATTTCGGGCGGCTACATTGATTTCAGCGATCTGACCAATCTGTAACTCAATCTCCTCCTGTTTCAATATAGACGACAACTCCTCAGTAGAGAGGGGACCTAATACCTCTTGTAAGCATTGATTTTGCCGATTCCAAGTAACATAAAGCTCTCTAAGCCCTTCCCGTTCCATCCGAACGCGATGTACGGGAAATGCATCGATTAACTCATTGCTAAGGACAATCCAAGGTCGATCTCGAGGGAGATCCCTAAGATCCGTCACCCAATGGAGATTTTTTCTTCCCTGTAACCGATGCTGTTGCAACTGTTGGTGATAAGGACTCTTTTCAATCATCGCATAAAGAAAAGTATCTGCGATCTCTCCCTTTTCCTGCAAGCCATCCAAAATCTGTTCTGCAAGCCGGCCATCTCCTCCACCAAACTCCACAATCCCCCAAGATTTGGTAATAAATTGAGACTGCATGTCCAGCATCACATCGGCTAACACTCTGCCAAAAATATCTCCTACAAAAGGACTGGTATAAAAATCTCCGTCTTTCCCTACTTTCTTTCTTTCTCGCTGATAGTAACCCCACTGTGGGTGATAGAGGGCAAGTTCCATAAAAGTAGCAAAGGTAATTCTTCTTTGTGGTGCTTTTTCAATGGCATGAACAATGATCGGCAGAAGGGGGATCTCCTTCATCCTTTGCTTCTTAACCATTAAAACTCTCCTCATTTCTACTTCTTGTTTTAATCCTTCCTATCTTTTTCTGGTAAAATGGCATTTACCAAAGGCTCTAGCTGGGCAACATTGATCTCCCCTGTAAATTTGCTATGTATCTTTCCCTCAGGATCTACAAAAAAGGACGAAGGAATCAGACCAACTCGATATAGACGAACCACATCCCGTTCACGATCC
>CALJVA010000192.1 GCA_937975135.1 uncultured Thermoactinomycetaceae bacterium
CCTCTCAAATTACACAAATTCCCGCAAGGTTTCTTCCAAATCGTGGTGACGAAACTGAAAACCCTGCTCTAAAAAACCCTTCGGAATGCAGTTTCGTCCTGTAAGGGCCAAACTGGGATCTGCCCGCATGATCAGAACTGCTCCGAGCTTAACCAAAGGAGCAGGAGCGGGAGGTGCCCAACCTTTTCCCATCACTTTTCGTAAGGTGGGCATAAATTCCTCATTGGTCACTGGGAGAAGAGCCTGTTGCATTGTAGACTCCTTCAAGGGAATGCTCCAAAGCAAAACGGACCATCCGGTTCAAATCTTCCATATGAATCCAACTAATATACTGTTTCCCTGATCCAATTTTCCCACCTAGCCCGAATCGGGCTAGCTTTTGTAGGGGCTCTAAAGCTCCACCATCCCGACCCAACACAAATCCGATTCGGAGGACTACTTGACGTGTTTCCGGATGGTCAACGGCAAAAAAAGCTTCCTCCCATCGCTGGCACACTTCCACCGAAAATCTCTTCCCGTGAGGTGCCTTTTCATCACATTCCTCTCGGGTATCCTCATCCCTTTCATCTTCCTGCTCCTTTTTCATCTTTTCTCAATTCAAAATATTTTATCTCCCTTGAACTAAATACGGCGTGCCTCAAATGTGATTACCTGATCCGCCTTGGTCGGATAGACTCCATACTTGTAATCAGCTGAAATCACAATCTCAGTGAACCCAATCCTTTGGAGAATCTCTCGAAACTCTTCCACTCCGTACCACCGCAAGGGAAAATACTCTAGCTCGGTTTGAACCAGCTTTTTATCCCGCCACTTTTCATACTTGAGATGGGAAACGGTATATTGTTGAATATAATCCACCTCAACTAACTTCTCTTCTAAGGTGATCAGCTCTCCCTCAGCATTGGTCCATGTTCTCGTCGATACATAGCCTGGCTGTAACTGGGTCTGAAGAAAAAGATCAAGAATGAGTCGGCCACCTGGGGCCAGATGTTCATAAAAACAGGTCAGGGCTTGCAGAGAATCGCTTCGATCTTGAATCAATAAAAAAGACCCTGTAGGCACAATAATGGCTTCATATTGATGCGGCAAAGAAAAGGAAACCATATCCTCCTCATATAGGAGAGGAGTAAGTCCCCTTTTTTCACAATGAGCACGGCACAAGGACAACATCTCAGTGGAGCGATCCATGCCATGCACTTCCCAGCCTTCTTGTACCAGGGGGATTAGGATTCGTCCAGTTCCCACAGCAGGCTCAAGAATTTTTCCTTTACACCCTTGTAATCGTTCCATATAAAATTCTAAATCAGGATAAGCTCGACCTACCGGCTTATCAAGATCATATACTTCGGTAGATAAATGACCATAAAAACTATACACTCAATAAGCCTCCTAAAAAAACTTTATGGGCCTAGAATATAACGTAATATTCCTAATAACTCCATGATCGAGGTTATAATAACCCGCAATAATTGTCAATATTCTTTATAAAAGTGAGGCAAAAACCTCTTTTAAAAAAAGAAGCCCTTTTATAAAAGGGCTTCTTTCTATATTTCCACTGGGAGTTCTCTCTCCACCGCAATCCGCTCAAAACTGATGGAACAGGCATATGCTTTGATCACCACTCCATGTTCCTGAGCGGTACACAACTTCTCACCCAATGCCGGATCAATCTCCCGGTGAGGAGTAAACCGGTGTACAAAGTCCATAAATGCGATAAAGACGATGGCACTTCGGTATCCTGCTTTAGCAGCCGCAATTAACTCATCCACATGCTTCTGACCTCGGACTGTGGGTGCATCAGGAAACATAGCGACCCCTTGCTCCTCAAATGTAACACTTTTCACCTCGATTAAAGTAGAAGGATTTTCACCAATCATAAAATCAATCCGACTGTTACCAAAGGTTACTTCTCGCTTCAAATCTCCCCGAACCCAATCGATTTTTCCTGCATAGTAAGCCTCCTCAAAGACCTGGTTGGCCAATGCAGATTGGACACAGATCCAATGGCCGTTCTTATTTACAAATTTCAGGCTATAAGGGTGCTTACGGCGTGGATTATCGGACTTCTCCAACATGACCGAAGTTCCGGGAAATAACATTTCATCCATCCGCCCCGTATTGGGAACATGGACTATCTCCCGTTCCCCTTCAATTTTCACCACTGCTTGAAAGCGATTGGGGCGATCTACAAAAACCGCTGGTACAAGCTTTCCCTGAATGGGAACAGACAATCGACTCACCTCTATTGCAATAATTTGGGTCTATTTATTACGACATAACATACCGATTATCCTTAACATCCCCTTGTTTTGCAACTCCGTCACTTATGGTAATGGGTCATGGGCATCGTGAAAGAGATAAACAAGGCCTGAAGCTTTCCATCAACCAGCTCGATTTTCATCTTCCCATATCCTGGGTGTGGAAAAAGTTTTATATAAAAAATCCACCACTGTGGATGAGAGGTTCACACCACAATGGCGGATCATCTTAAGGTTGATAGAAGTCAATCCCTATCGGTTGCTCGTCCAAACTCGCCCTCATAAACTGATTCCGAAAGGGGACGGCGCATTGATGGCTTTTCTCGCTCTTGTAGCGCTTCTGGCAGCGCCTCCCTTTCTCCCCGGTAACCGATAGCAACCACGGCATGCAGTTCGTATTCCTCTGGTATGTTGAGGATTTTCCGTGCTTTCTCCGGTTCAAATCCGCTCATTGCATGGGCGACCAAACCTTTACGTGTCGCTTCTAATGCGAGATAACCCCAGGCAGTACCTGTATCAAAGGCGTGTGTAGGGTTTGGTCGACCTTTCGCATCCAGCCGGTGCGAAAAAATCAGTACCAGAGCAGGCGCTTTTTCGCACCACAAACGATTCCCCGGTAATATAAATTCGTAAAACTTCTCACGGTCTTCCTTTTTTCGCGCTACAATAAAGCGCCACGGTTGAATGTTGTTTGCCGATGGCGCCCAGCGAGCCGCCTCAAGTAAGCTGAACAAATCGTCATCAGACACATCCCGATCAGAAAATGAACGGGATGACCAACGCTGAAGATAGATTGGATCAATATCGTAATCAGGTTGGCGTATGTCTTTTATCTCTCTATTGGTCATCTTCTCCACCTCATATTGTGATTAGCACATGTAGTCTGCATCCTTTATTATGTCATCTTTTAGGATCCTTCAATGGGGTTTATTCATTTAACGTCATACCTGAGGATTAAGTCGCCCTTCTATTGCCATCTCACACCCGGGATAGTACATAATCTGCGAGCAACCGTGCACCATAGCCCGTAGCACCCTTTACCAAGTACCCTTTTGTCTGATTGGATTCGACGGGAGCTGCCAGGTCAATATGAGCCCATTTATAATCGTTCACAAAGTGGCGTAAAAACAGAGCTGCGGTAATGGCTCCGGCGTAATCCGCTTTACCAAGGTTAGAAATATCGGCATAATCGCTCTTGATCAATTCCTCATATTCCTCAACCAATGGCATCGGCCACAGTTTCTCCCCATTCTTTTCACCCAGTTCTTTTAAGGTGTTTACCATCGATTCATCTCCCCAGACTCCAGCCAAACGAAGCCCGAGAGCCCGGACAATCGCTCCAGTTAATGTCGCAGCATCGATTACTTCCTTTGCTCCCAATGTCTGTGCATGAATGAGGGCATCTGCCAAAATCAGCCTTCCTTCCGCATCGGTATTGCCCACTTGCACGGTTACGCCGTTAGGATATTCAATAATATCTCCTGGACGCATTGCTCCACCATCAGGCATATTTTCCGCAGTTGGAATTAGAGCGGTAACATTGGCCTCGGCTTCCATTCGGGTCAGGATATCCATGGCACCGATCACCGCTGCAGCACCGCCTAAATCAAAGCGCATATCACTGATATCCCGTGAAAGCTTAAGATTGATACCTCCGGTATCAAAGGTAATCCCTTTACCAATCAAAACAATCAAGGGTTTTTTGGGATCGGTGCAATAAGAAAGCTCGATCATTGCTGGAGGAACATTACTTCCCTTACCTACTGTCAGCAATCCATTCATCTGATGCTTTTCCAACTCTTCACCAGTGTACACTTTCAGATTTACTTTTCGCTTAGCAAACTGGTCCCGAATCCGTTCCACCAACATCGTCGGACGGAGATGGTTGGAAGGCTCGTTACATAAATCACGGGCAAACATCGTTCCCTCCGCTCGATCCAGACCACGCTGGATTGCTGCTTGCAAAGAGTCTTTCTCTTGGCACTGAAGATTCATCGATGTGATTTGAGGCCCTGCCTCTTTTGATTGAAACTTGGTAAAGGTATATGTACCCAATTTCCATCCTTCGACCCAGGCTGTAACAAGCTCTTCCAAGGACTCACCGATGCCATTTTCCAAGGAAGCGAAGGATACTCCCACATGTTGCAACTGCTCTTCCCGAACGGCCCTTCCCGCAGTCCCTGCTGCTGCCCGTAAACGATCCAAAGTAAAATCCGCTTTCTTCCCTAATCCAAGAAGGAGATGATCAGGTTCATCTTGACGTCCGTAAATCCACCTTACTTGGCCTTCTTTACCCATTCGCTCAGACAATTTCCAATCAGAGAGGCTTTCCACTTGATATCCATCTGTAAATAAAATGTGGATCACTACATCAACTTTCTCTTGCTTACCAACTGTAATGTTCATCTTATTTCTCCTCCATCCCTTTAATATCGTTGCATCAAAAAAAGTCATCCCACCCAGGAATCTTTTTTTCTCTAGTAGAAAAAGACACAATCACTTGAGTGAAGGTTGTAGAGATCGGCTGGTATTACATCAGCTTCTATCATCCATTATACAAGAACATTGTTTCCTATTGTTTAGAAATCACTTGATAATGAGACTAAATGTTACATTTTTCTAAATAAGCTATCTCCCAGTTCACGTTTATGAGAATTCCTTGTGAAAAAAATGACAAAAAACCTTGACCAGACTGGTCTAATTCCGTTAAACTAAAATCGACCAGTTTGGTCTAATGGCGGTTTTAGAAAAAGGAGAGTTTTTGATGCACCCGTTTGAGAATCTGGATAAAGAAAAACAAAAGAAAATACTAAACGCTGCCTTTAAAGAATTTGCTGAACATGGCTATGAACATGCTTCAACAAATAAAATCGTGAAAAATGCTGGGATCGGCAAAGGAATGCTCTTTTATTATTTCAAATCAAAAAAAGATCTGTACTATTATTTGATTAACTATGGCTTGAACTTTATTAAAAAACATTACTTAGATTTGATCAATACCGACGAATCCGATTTTATCAAACGCCTCGTCGAGGCAACAAAGCTAAAGTTAAAAGCTTACACGAAACATCCAGAGCTGTTTCACTTCTTAGGAGATCTCCTGATCAATGACGATCTCGAATTGCCAGCTGAACTAAAAGACAAATTCCTTGAATTGCGACAACTAGGCTACGACATCATGTTTGACAATATCGACACAACGTTATTTCGCGAGGATATTGACATAGAAAAAGCTTTTCAACTTATTCGATGGTCAATCGAGGGCTACCAGAACCACATCATCGAAGAGCTAAAGGGAAAAAAAATATCCGATGTAAACTTTGACCCTTATTGGGAGGAGTTTTTCGGCTATTTAGCGGTTTTGCGAAGAGTTTATTACAGGGAGGAAAAAGCATGAGTCTTTTAATCACGAAAAATCTCACAAAAAAATTCGGATCCTTTACAGCGCTTAAGAATGTAAATCTTGAAGTAAAAGAAGGCGAGGTATTTGGATTTATCGGGCCCAATGGGGCGGGGAAATCAACTACAATTCGCATCCTGCTGGGTATTTTAAAAGCCACAGCAGGTGAGGCAAAAATATTTGGCTTGGATGCTTGGAAAGATGCAGTCGAGATTCATAAGCGAATCGCATACGTACCCGGGGATGTAAACCTATGGCCCAATTTAACAGGAGGAGAAGTGATTGATTTTTTTATAAAACTTAGGGGAGCAAATCCGAAAGGGAGACGGGATGAGCTGATCGAGCGCTTTGCTCTTGATCCAACAAAAAAATGCCGTACCTATTCCAAAGGGAATCGACAAAAGGTTGCGTTAATTGCGGCTTTTTCGTCGGATGCTGACCTTTATATTTTTGATGAACCAACTTCAGGACTGGATCCTCTGATGGAACGCACTTTCCAAGAATATGTGCTAGAAGTAAAAAAAGAGGGAAAAAGCGTCTTCCTCTCCAGCCACATTTTGTCGGAAGTGGAGCGATTGTGTGATCGCATTGGCATTATTCGTGAAGGTGAAATCATCGAAACCGGTACATTGGATGAACTGCGTCATTTAACAAGAACTCATCTCCTTGTCAAAACAAAGCAACCGATCACTGATTTGGATCACTTACCCGGTGTACATGATGTTTTGGAAAAAGATGGCGCATTCTCCCTTCATGTAGATCCAGAACATTTGGATCATGTAATGAAACATATTAGTCAATTTGGAATTACCAAACTTGAAAGTGCTCCTCCTACCCTGGAAGATTTGTTTATGCGCCATTATGAAGTGACACAGGGAGCTGGAGGTGTCTCTCAATGTCAGAACAACTCCTAAAAAACACAGGGAAACTCTCAGGCTTCTTCCTCCGGCGTGATCGGTTGCGAATTCCAATTTGGCTCCTGTCGATCACTGCCTTAACCCTCGCCATAGCTAGTTACTTTACAAATTTATATCCAACAGCTCAAGAAAGGGAAGCAATCGCTGCAACAATGGAAAATCCTGCAATGATTGCGATGGTTGGGCCAGGATATGGATTAGATAATTATACATTTGGTGCAATGATGGCCCATCAAATGTTGCTATTGACCGCAGTCGCTGTTGGGATTATGAACATTTTACTCGTCACTCGCCATACACGCTCCGATGAAGAAGCAGGACGGATTGAAATGATTCGCTCTCTACCTACAGGACGCTTAGCCAATTTAAGTGCCGCCATAGCTGTTTTATTTGGTACAAATGGGTTCTTGGCACTTGCTGTTGGCTTTGGGCTGTTTGCGCTACAAATCGAAAGTATGGACTTATTCGGGTCTTTGTTGTATGGCGCAGCACTAGGAGCAACAGGAATCTTTTTCACTGGATTAACCGCCCTTTTTGCCCAGCTTACATCCAGTTCTCGCGGAACCACTGGACTTTCAATCTCCGCCCTTCTGCTCGCGTATCTCATTCGTGGGATTGGTGATGTAAGTTACGAAGCATTATCGTGGCTCTCTCCCTTTGGGTGGATCTTAAAGTCGGAAGTATATGTAAACAACTATTGGTGGCCCATTTTACTCACCCTTGGAGTTTCATTATTCCTTGTGATCCTAGCCTTTTACTTAAACCGTATCCGTGATTTGGAAGCTGGTTTTTTGCCGGCTAAACCAGGCCGAAAGACAGCCTCCCCCTTGTTACAAAGTCCTCTCGCTTTAATGATCCGACTTCAGCGTACCAGTATAATCGCCTGGGCCATTGGCCTTTATGTTTTAGGGGCTTCCTATGGATCTGTTATGGGTGATTTGGAGGATTTTTTCGACAAGAATGAAGCACTTCAACAACTCTTAAAACCTGTGCCAGGTTTTTCACTGACAGAACAATTTATTCCCTTGCTGATGACCATTATGGCGATTATTAGTACGATCCCAACACTAATGGCTTTACTCAAATTGTCGAGTGAAGAAAAGAAAAATCGCACCGAATCTTTACTCGCCCTTGCAATCTCAAGGACACGTTTGTTAGGAAGTTCCTTTGTAGTTGCAGTCGCTACCTCATTGATTATACTCTCCTGTGCTGTGATCGGCTTATGGTCTGCTGGAGCTGCAACGATGGATGAACCGATCAGCCTTGGTACGTATTATAAAGCAGCACTTGTTTATTTACCAGCAATCTGGGCAATGATTGGACTTACCGTACTCCTGATAGGAATTGCTCCGAGATGGACAAATTTAACTTGGGCTTATTTAATCTACTCTTTTGTGGTTGTTTACCTAGGAAGATTATTAGAATTCCCTGAATGGATGAGTAATTTATCACCCTATGGTCATATCCCTCAACTTCCTGTTGAGGAGATGGATTTTATGAATATCTCCTTCGTCACATTGGTTGCCCTTGGGCTTACCATAATTGGATTTATCGGATACAACCGACGGGATATTTATGGCTAACATTTTTATATCCCCCATCCTTCGCGCAAAGATGGGGGATAATTTCTTAATGATCGGGCCTTTTTAATCTTCCCCATATGAGTCATCCACATATTTGGCATGGCGGATTTCTCCCGCACCTCTTGTTTGTGATTCTTTTCACAAATAGGGTAGCAAGGAACGTATAGAAAAGCAATGCTAGATAACCCTACTACTTTTCTTAACTCGTGATCCCTTACAGGTTGGGTTCAAATCTTATCCTTTTTTGGATACAAAATTATATCCCTGATACATTGCCATACAGCCCCCGCCCTTAAGCGGAGGCTGCTTCACCTGATTTTATCTGCTCAATAGCTTTAAAAACTCTTTCATAAACCCGGGCAGATCCGGCCAGGCATGACCCGACACTAGATTTCCTTCCACGTGCAAGTTTTCATCGATATATTTGGCACCAATCTGTTCCACTTCGGGACGGCAGGTGCTAAAGGCAGTCATCTCCCGCCCCTTGACCGCCTCGGGAACCACACTGAAGACCAAAGCAGCATGGCAGATGGCTCCAACCGGCTTGTTTGTTGTAAAAAAGTGATTGACGATTTCCGGAACCTTTTCATGCATCCGGATATGCTCTGGTGCACGTCCCCCCGGAATGATTAGCCCATCATATTCGGCGGGGTTTACATCTGCAAAAGATACATGGGCCTCCAAACCATATGCAAACTTCTCGGTGAAGGTTTCCATATGGGGTTCAAAATCATGGACTACTGTTTGTAACTTTTTCTTGGTGGGGGCAGCAATAGTAACCTCGTGTCCTTCTTCCAACAGTCGATAGTAGGGATAGAAGACTTCCAAAGCTTCCGCCGCGTCACCGGTTAGGATCAACACTTTTGCCATCCGGATGACCTCCTCCTAAGTCAGTGATTCATTCGCATTTTCCAAAATAAACTATTCCTTTCTATTATATCCTCTAAGAGGATAAAGTATTTCCGGAATTTTCTATAGCAAGGTCTTACACTCCAATGTCGAGATCTTCGACACCTACAGTCACGCCCTTGTAGGCATACAAAGAAAAATCCGGAATCTCTTACAAGAGACTCCGGACTGAATCGATGCTTTGTGCATCATACCTCCATGATAATTGGTAGAATCATGGGGCGCCGTCGGGTGCGATCGTACAAAAAGCGACTTAAGGCATCGCGGATATTCGTCTTTAACAAAGACCACTCACTAACGCCATCTTTGAGGCATTGGTCCATCGTTTGAGTGACAATACGATTGGCTTCGTCCATTAACTCCTCAGATTCGCGAACATAAACAAAACCACGTGAGATAATATCAGGTCCCGAAAGCACGGCGCCACTCGATTTACTTAACGTAACAACAATAACGAGAATACCATCCTGTGAAAGGAGTTTACGGTCACGCAAAACGATATTTCCTACATCTCCAACACCAAGACCATCGATCAACACGTTGCCAGTGGGTAGCTTCGGTCCATAGCGTGCTTTTCCTCCAGATATCTCTACCGTATCACCATTATCACAGATAAAAATGTTCTCAGGGCGAACCCCTGTCAATTCGGCAAGTTGGGCGTGTGCCCGCAGCATGCGGTACTCACCATGAATCGGGATAAAATACTTTGGTTTCATGAGGTTAAGCATCAATTTAAGATCTTCTTGCGAACCGTGTCCGGACACATGAACGCCATGTTGTGAGGACATGCTATAAATCACATTTGCACCAATGCGGAAAAGTTGATCAATCGTTCGAAAAACAAATTTTTCATTCCCTGGGATAGGATGGGAAGCAAAAACAACTGTATCCCCCGGCATAATTTCCAGTTTGCGGTGAGAATTATGTGCCATCCGTGTCAATGCAGACATGGGTTCCCCTTGGCTCCCTGTAGACATGACTGCCACTTTATGTCCCGGGAGTCGTCCAATCTCATCGGGATCAATCAACAGGTCTGGCGGAACACGTAAGTAACCCAGTTCCATTCCGATATTCACCACGTTTACCATACTACGACCAATAATCGCTAACTTTCGGCCGTGTAAGGCGGCGGCATCCACTACCTGCTGAATCCGATGGATATTGGAAGCAAAGGTTGCAACAATGATCCGCTGCTTAGCTTTACGAAAAACTTCTTCCAAAGCTTCACCCACAGCACGTTCTGAACCTGTAAAGCCAGGACGCTCTGCATTAGTACTATCGGATAAAAGACACAAAACGCCTTTCTCGCCAATTTCAGCCATCTTATGAATGTCGGCTGCCATTCCCTCGACTGGAGAAGTATCAAACTTAAAATCCCCTGTGTGCACAATCGCTCCTTCCGGCGTTTCCAATCGAATCCCTACCGCATCTGGAATACTATGGTTAACCTTGAAGAAAGTGGCTTTCATTGAGCCGAGACGAACTTCCGAACGGTTATTAATCACAATCCGCTTGGTATCTCCTAACAAATGAGCTTCCCTTAGCTTATGCTCAATTAGACCCATCGTCAGCTTGGTTGCATAGATTGGCACATTTAATTCCCGCAGAATATAGGGAAGCCCTCCAATATGATCCTCATGGCCATGGGTGATTAAGATTCCCCGAACTTTTTCACGGTTCTCTAACAAGTATGTGATATCCGGAATTACCACATCGATGCCTAACATTTCCTCTTCAGGAAACATCAGGCCCGCATCGATGACAACAATATCATCCCCATATTGAACCACGTACATATTTTTCCCGATTTCATCCAACCCACCGAGAGCAAAGATCAGACATTTGTCTCGTGAGTTGTACTTATTCAAAAATAATGCCCTCCTATTTAATTTTCATCTTCTGAAGCCGCACCATGTCACTTACAAGTATTATAATCGATTGGTAGAGCAGATGGCAAGAAAATGGTGAAAAAATTTTTGAAGCAGGCAAAAAGACGAATTTGTGGAGGTTTATAGTCCATAACGCGATTTGCTTAAGATTTCCCTTCAAAAATCTTGTATTTTATCCGTTTCCTGAGTCCCGTAGGTTAGACATGATAGCATGGAATGTAACAAAAAAACCGCCTTTCACCACAAGCTGTGGCGTAAAGGCGGTTGTGAGATTCAACGTTATTTTACAAATCGATCCGCAGGTACAAGCTCTTCTACCAGCTTATCGATCACCTTTTTCTCCTCTTCTGTTGGAGGTACCAAGGGGAGACGTAAGGTAGGCTCACATACCCCTCTTTTGGACAAAGCATATTTGAGGGGAGCAGGACTGGATGTAATAAAAAGGGCTTTTACCAGCGGTAAGTAACGCTGGTGCATCTGGGTCGCTGTAGTAACGTCTCCTGCTACAAAAGCTTCCATCATTTTTTTCATCTCGGGGCTGATTAAGTGGCTCGCTACACTTACCACACCATAGCCACCTACAGCCATTGTAGGTACTAAAAGCTCGTCGTTCCCACTATAAATGCGAACATGCTCCGGCTTGCGTGCAGCCAATTCTGTAACCTGCACCAGATCTCCGCTGGCCTCTTTAATCGCTACGATATTATCAATCTCAGTGAGACGAACCATTGTATCTACGGTAATATTCACTGCTGAACGTCCAGGTATGTTGTACAGCATAACAGGTAGAGAAGTAGCTTCAGCGATCTTCTTAAAATGTTGATAAAGTCCTTCTTGAGAAGGCTTATTATAAAAAGGCGCTACCAACATCACGCCATCTACACCCGCTTCTTCTGCCTGCTTGGTTAGCTGTATGGCGGCTTCAGTATTATTTCCTCCAGTCCCCGCAATCACATGGACTCTTCCGGCAGCCTCACGTACAGCATAGGTATATAGTTCTACCTTCTCCTCATTTGTAAGTGTTGGAGACTCACCAGTTGTACCCGCGACGACAATGGCATCATTCCCCTGTTGAATCAAATACTCAATCATCGATGAAACCCGAGGCCAATCAATCGTCCCTTCGGGAGTAAATGGGGTAATCATCGCCGTCGCCAATCGACCAAAATTCACGCTACATTCCTCCATCATCCAATTATTTTTTATTATGATGCCACGTTCGGCTTATGAAGCTCAAACTTACGATGCAACGCCCGTACGGCTCGTACCATATCTTCACCACGCACCAAAACCCAAATCGTCGTATGGGAGTCTGCTGATTGCAAAATTTGGATATCCTCTTTGGTCAGTGCCTCCACAATCTTAGCCATTACTCCAGGCACCCCAGCAATTCCCGCCCCGACTGTAGACACTTTCGCACAATTTCGCCGTAGTTTAGGCACTAATCCCCGTGAGCGAAGAATTGCCTCGGCCCGATCCGCAACTTCATTAGCAACCGTGTAAACAATCCCACTGGGAGTAATACTTATAAAGTCTACACTGATTCCATTCTCAGCCATCGCCTTAAAGACAGGTAATTGAAGATCATACTCCCCTTCCTTGGCACGCACATCAATCTGCGTTACATCAGGAACATGGGTGATTCCAGTAATCATCCGTTCCATTACATCTGTTCCCAAGCGATTTACTTCCGTCGCACTTGTCACAAGGGTACCGAGATGGTCTGACAATGTTGAACGAACACGAATCGGAAGGTTGGTTTGCATAGCAATCTCCACCGCCCGGGGATGAATTACCTTTGCTCCTTGGAAGGCGAGATTACACATCTCTGTATAAGTAACAGCATCTAACTTGGTGGCATCTTCCACAATCCGGGGATCAGCGGTCATAATCCCTCCTACATCTGTAAAGATGTCGACTCGTTCTGCAGATAAAGCCACTCCCAGGGCTGTCGCTGTTGTATCGGAGCCCCCTCGGCCCAGGGTGGTTATCTCCCCTTTCTTCGTTCGCCCCTGAAAACCTGCTACGATCACAACTTTGCCACGCTCCAGCTCCTTTAATACACGACTGGGCTGAATCGATACAATTTGGGCATCTAAGTGTTGTTCATTGGTAATGATCCCAGCCTGCCCACCGGTTAACACACAGGAATCGATTCTTTCTTTTTGGAGCATCGAAGCCAAAGTGGTTGCAGAGATAATTTCCCCACAACTGAGAAGCAAGTCTTGCTCACGGGGGCCCAGTGCTTCTCCATTACTATGAATCCAATCCAGCAAAGTATCCGTCGCATAGGGATCCCCTCTGCGGCCCATCGCCGAGACTACCACAACCAAGCGAAATCCTTCTGCAAGTGCTGTCTGAATATGATGGACCACCCGATTCCGTAATTCAGGTGTCGCCAGTGAAGTTCCTCCGTATTTTTGTACCAGTATCTTCATCATCTGTCCCCTTCTTCAGTCCCTACTATTGATCAGACCTTCAGCAATTTGTACGGCGTTGGTTGCAGCCCCTTTCAGCAAGTTGTCAGCAACCACCCACATATTCAGTCCCCGTGGATGACTCAAGTCCCGACGAAGCCGGCCCACAAACACTTCATGCTTCCCCGCTACTTCCAAGGGGGTGGGATAGATCTGTTCTTCGAGGTGATCTTGTAACACTACGCCGGCTGCATTCTGTAAATGCTCTCGCACGTCATCCAGTTCAAAGTCCCGAGCTAACTCCACATAGATGGATTCACTATGTCCGCGAAACACCGGTACACGAATACAGGTTGCTGTTACGGCGATTCCCTCATCATCAAAGATCTTTTTGGTCTCCTGGACCATTTTCATTTCTTCCAATGTGTAGCCATTCGCTAATCCCACATCGCATTGGGGCAGAACATTGAATGAGATCGGATACTTTTTAGGTAGTTTCCCCACGGGCATCAGCTCACAGGGCACGTCCTCTCCTTGAATAGAAGCTTTTGTCTGCCGCTCAAGCTCCTCAATCGCCTGTTGTCCCGAGCCGGATACCGCTTGATAAGTAGAAACAATGATCCGTTTGATCCCATAATGTTCATAGAGTGGCTTCAATGCTACCACCATCTGGATGGTCGAGCAGTTCGGGTTGGCGATAATTCCTTGATGCTCCTTGATTTTATCGCCGTTCACCTCGGGCACAATGAGGGGTACTGTAGGATCCATGCGAAAAGCATTGGTATTATCGATGACAACTGCCCCCCGCTTCACCGCTTCATGGGCTAGCTGTTCACTTACTTTTCCACCTGCGCTAAAAAAGGCGAGATCAACTCCTGCAAAGGAGTCTGGTGTAGCCTCTTGTACTTGATAATCCTTTCCCCGAAAACGCACTGTTTTCCCAGCTGAACGAGCGGAAGCCAAACAGCGTAACTCCTTAATGGGAAAAGATCTCTCCTCTAAATTACGTAAAATCTCCTTACCTACAGCACCTGTCACCCCTACTACAGCGACAGTTACCTGCTTATTTGGCCCCATCCCCGTCTCCTCCTGTAATCTTTTCTTTATTTTACTAACCACACCCTACGTGAATCGCTTTTCTTCACAAGGACAAAACATATAATCGAAGATCTTCCTAAACCAGCTTATATCGCCCAACTATCCCTTGATGACCAAGGAGGTGAATTGGGCTACCATCGCCTTTGCTTTACAAGCAACGAAGCGAAGTAGTCCAATCACCTCCTGATTGGTGCAAGAACGTAGATGAAAAAAGGACTATTTCACAACGTTTCTCGCAGACTGCAAACCACCTTTTCAAAAATTAACCAACATATAAGCTTGCTCCATAGCTGCTTTAAAAAGGTTGAGCAATACGAGGCCTTTTTCTTAAAAAAGTATACCACTCCTCGATGCCGTCCACTTAACGGCCTACTCATGTCTACGCCATCGGATTTTCGATTAAACTTAAGGCTTCGCACTACAATTTTTCACATTACTGCTTATAGGATAGAGTACCTTCTCTATTATGAGGGTAAATAGCGATATTTTTCAACTAGAATTGGTTGCAATTGTCTCCCTTCCATTGCAGCTTCACATGTTTCAGGGATCAGTTCCATACGAGCTACAAGGGAGTTGGGCTTTTTATCCGGTGCATCTTGACCAAAAGGGACAAAATATATATTTTTTGCAGGAAGAAGACGGGCTAAATTGGCGGCATTTAGACCTAATGCATCGTTGGTCGAAATCGCCAACACCACGGGCCGTCCGTTCCGCATCTGCGCTTTAGCGGCCATAAGGACCGGACCATCCGTTAACGCATTGGCCAATCGAGCCAAGGAGTTCCCGGTACAGGGAGCGATCACCAAACAATCGAGTAACTTTTTGGGACCAATCGGTTCTGCTTCGGGAATCGTGGTGATCATCGGCTCGGTGGTGATCTCCTTTATCTTAGCAATCCAGCTATCCGCAGTACCAAAACGACTATCCACTGTCGCCACGGTGTGGGAGACGATTGGGATCACACGAGCCCCTGCCTGAGAAAGACGCTTCATTTGTGGTAATACTTCATCATAAGTACAATGGGAGCCTGTTAATGCAAAACCAATCCGCTTTCCTTCTATGCTCACGGATTCCCCCTCCTTTTTTCCATATCCTCCATGATCAACTCGGTAATCGACCGTGCCAAAATTTGTCCCGCCGTTTTGGGTGCTACAATACCTGGTAAGCTAGGAGCCAGTAACGCCTTAATTCCCCGCTTTTCAGCGTATTGGAAATCTACCCCCCCTGGACGGGAAGCAAGATCAATCACCACCGCCTGATGAGGCATCCGTTTAATCACTGGAGCATCCACCACCAAGGCTGGAATGGTATTAAACAATAAATCCACATTTTCAACTTGGTTTGTTAGATCCTCCAGATAAAAAGGATTTAGTCCCATTTCAAAGGCCCGGGCAGAGTGATCCTGGCGACGAATCCCCACACGCACCTTGGCACCCAGCTTATTAAGGGTTCTCGCCAAAGTCATCCCAACTCGACCTAAGCCTAGAACGATACACTGGGAATGATGAATCGTGATATCTGTATTCTGAATAGCCATCATCAGGGCTCCTTCAGCCGTAGGAATAGAATTGTAGATGGCTACATCATCTCGTTTCAGAAGTTCAATGAGCACAATTCCATACCGCTCACACAGGTTGCGCAGGTAGGATTTGGCTAACCCTACATAAATGACACAGTTTGGAGATAAAGCCTGGAAATGCTCTTCAGTCAGAACGATTTTTTTCGAAGTAAACAAACTATCTATATATCCTTTTTCATCCGTTCCTACGATAGGCAAAATCAGTCGATCCACTGTTCCCAAAAAATCAGGAGTAAGTTCCCGTCGACTGGCACCGCTAAAGGAGCTTTGCAAGTTATCAAAACCAATTAAACTCACTGTTGCATTCTGTTTGATACAGCTTTTGATCACTTCTAATTGTCTTGCATCTCCTCCGAGAAAAGCAATGTGTTCTCCCTTCAACATGTTCGCAAGACCCCTTTTCTTAGGATGTTCGCTACCTTATGCGCACACCCCGATCGTCCGTGCGAATCGTAGCTATGTGATGCATCATATGATCATAACAATTGATAGGTGACGCATATAAGCAGCAAAAGGAAGTCTTTTTTTAAGTTTATCTGGGCCCACCGATATAGTTCTGCCGTTTAAACTCAATGATGACCATTTCAGGACCCACCTTACGAATCATATTCCATGAAATCTCTAGCACACCTTGTTTTTTCGAAAACCAGGATGAATGAAGAGGTAATAGAAGAGAGACCACCTTTCCTGTCTCCGGATCAATCAATAAATCTGCCTGGCCAACAACACCGATCCGCTCCCCAGCCATCAAATCAACCAACTCTTTTTCTGCTAATTCACTCCACCGCATCTTAAATCCCTCCAACAGAAAAATAGATCGAAAAAGCTCGGGGTATCCATCCCTGTAAGAAATGTACGCCCTGTCCCTGGGGTTATTCCTCACCATCGGAACGACAAAAATAGAAAGACTGGTGCTACGATAGCACCAGTCTTTTTTTACTAGCGTTGCATGAAGCCTTCTGGAGTGGACATAGGGTAACCACACCTTGTCAGTTCGTAAAATTGCAACGGTATCTCCATTTCTTCTGATATTTACGGATTTCTCAAAGCTTCTTCGTATGAGACTTCCTGTTTTGCCTTTTCCTTATAATATTCTATGATCAGAGCGTCCAGTTCTCTGCTTACAGGAAGTACTTGGGAACTCGTAAGGCGGCTTTGTTCTCCAGCGACGGCCTCATACATCCGCTTCCGTAAACGCTCCACTTCAGACTCCAATCTCCGTAATCGTCCGGTTTCCACACTTTTCCCCTCACTTCGGTTATTTTCCCGTATGTCCAAAGCCACCTGTTCCTCGTTTTGAAGGTGTGAGACAATCCGTTTCAATCAACCGAACAGCTGGGACAAGCTGAAAAACAAGTTGCGCGATTCGATCCCCCCGCTTAACCACAAAGGGCTGATAGCCATGATTGATCAGGTTAACCGCAATTTCCCCTCGGTAGTCCGCATCGATCGTTCCAGGGGAGTTTAACACTGTGATTCCATACTTTAGGGCAAGTCCACTTCGCGGCCGTACTTGAGCTTCAACTCCCTGTGGCATCTCCAAGGCAAAGCCCACAGGAATCAGTTTCCACTCCCTTGGATGAATGGTAACCGGCTCAGTTACCGCTGCAAATAGATCATAGCCACTTGCCCCGTCGGTCATCTTTTTCAACAAAGGCAAATCTTCATTTCCAGGAAGCTTTCGCAGGCGAATCTCAAGCAAACAGACCCCTCCTATAAGCAGATGGCAAACGATCATCTGGAGAAATAAGAGCTAAGGAAGACTTCCCAGAAAATATCGACTGTGCAGCAAGCTGCGTGTCCTCTAAACTGACACTCTCGATCCGTTCCACCAGCTCATCCAATGAGGGATGCTCCCCAATGAGTAACTCATTTTTACCCAGTCGACTCATGCGACTTCCTGTGCTTTCCAATCCCATCAACAAGCTTGCCTTCAGTTGCTCTTTCGCCTTGGAAAGCTCTTCTTTAGTCATTCCTTTTTCTCGAATTTCATTGATGACTTCGGCAATCACCGTAATCACATCATTGGCCTGCTCTGGCGAGGTACCAGCATAAATGGTAAACAGTCCGCAATCTCTCCGAGCCGTATGATAGGAATAAACAGAATAAGCAAGCCCACGCTCCTCCCGAACTTCCTGAAACAATCGGGAGCTCATATTTCCACCAATAACATTGTTTAATAAAATATAGGCATAAAATTGCTCATCGGTAAGGGAAGCACCTGGAAATCCTATGCAAATATGGATTTGCTCCGTTGCTTTTTGCCGTACAATCTCTTGTGAAGAAAAAGTAGGAGGATCCATTTTATTTTCCACAGGTGCACGGTGAAAGGACTGGAAGTACTTTTCTAAGATTTGGATATAATCTTCTGGGATATTCCCTGCAATCGCGATAACTAGATTGTCCGGTCGATACATCTTTTCATAATAAGAAAAAAGCTGTTCCCGCTCAAAACGGAGCACATTGTCCACAGAACCTAATACTGGGAATCCCAGAGGATGTTGACCGTATGTCGCTTCGGCTAACAAATCGTGAACGATATCGTCAGGTGTATCTTCTACCATCCGAATCTCTTCTGTGATTACCTTTTTCTCTTTTGCGATCTCCTCAGAAGCAAAACAGGATTCAAAAAACATATCTGCCAAAATATCAATCGCCACATGAAAGTGTTCACTGAGTACTTTTGCATAATAACAAGTAAGCTCTTTGGATGTGAATGCATTTACTTCTCCGCCAATCTCATCAAATGCCTCCGCAAGTTGACGGGCGGTTCGACACTTGGTCCCCTTAAAAAACATGTGCTCCAAAAAGTGAGAAATCCCATTGTTATCATGGGACTCAAAGCGGGAGCCTGTTCCTACCCATAAACCCACAGATACTGAACGTACATGAGGAATCTGCTCTGCTACAATGCGAACCCCATTTGATAACGTATGTTTGACGATCACGTTGTTCCTCCTATCCATCTATATAATCTGGTAATCGATCCCTTTTTTCGCGAAGCATCCCTACTATATCAAAACGGACTTCCTGGCTCAACTGACTCTACCCGCTTGGAAGACAATACTTCACTTACCTTTCCCGCTTTTAATCCTTTTTTCTTAATAAGACGAATAATCTCAGGAAGCGCCTTCACAGTTCGATCTGTGGGATGCATTAAAATCAGCGTTCCATTTGACAACTCCGGCTGAATTCGCGCAATCATATCTGTTGGCATCATTGACTCTTTCCAATCAACCGTATCCGCAGTCCAAAGAACCGTCTTCATTCCCAAACGATCTGCTTCTTCTACCACTGCTTGATTAAAATCTCCTGAAGGGGGTGCAAAAAAGCGGGAGCGTACTGGTGCCAACTTTTGAATCGCCGCTTCTGTTTTCGTAATCTCCTCACGAATTTGTGCTCGGCTCAGGCGACTCATCTGGGGATGAGAGTAGGCATGATTACCAATTTCATGACCGCTTTGCAAAAGTCGCCGGGCCATCTCCGGATTTTTTTCTACCCAGGAACCATCTAGAAAAAAAGTAGCCGTTACATTCTCTTGCTTTAGAATACGTAACATCTCTGGTATATGCTCTGTTCCCCAAGCCACATTGATCATTAATCCTGCCATTGGCTTTTTTTCATTGCCTCGATAGATCGGATGTGGTCCCAAATCTCCTAGAGAAACTTTAGCCGGGACCTCTTTATAAATCCATGGAATCCTCTTATTTGCTCCCCGCTTTTTTGCAGCTTGATAGGTTGCTTCGATATCCACTGCTTTCCCGTTATAGCCTGGTATTGCCTTCCATACTCGATCCACTCGGGCATCTATAGGGGGCTCATAACGTCGCTTTGCTTCTTCTTTAATGTGGGTCAGAAGATCCTCCCTTGCCATAACCTTTCGATCTTTTTCCTTGACACCTTCCAGATACGCCGTTACAGCAGGCGACTCAAACACCGACCAGGAAAGAAAGAATACTGCTGGCAATAACCAGATAAAGGTGTACCGCCTCACTGGATTTCACCCACCCCGATCAAATTGATACTACAATATGCTACGTATAGGAATCCTATACCAGCCTGTTCGGGGCAAATAAAAAAGAGGCAGATCAGCTCTGACTCTTTTTGGTGGGTTTAGAATATAGATATTTATAGCCACTATTTTTTAGTGGCATTCAATACAGCTTTTCGGGACAGATTAATACGCCCTTGATTGTCAATCTCCGTCACCTTAACCATAATCTGATCCCCTATACTTACAACGTCGGTCACTTTATTTACCCGATTGGTATCCAGCTGAGAAATGTGCACCAAGCCTTCCTTACCTGGAAGCACTTCGACAAAGGCACCATATTTCTCGACCCGTTTGACAGTACCTAGATAGGTATCACCAACGACTACCTCTCGTACCAGATCCTCAATGATCTTTTTAGCAGCTTCATTCTGCTTCGGATCTGTAGAAGCGATATACACACGGCCGTCCTGTTCAATATCGATTTTTACTCCGGTCTCTGCAATGATCTTGTTAATCATTCGCCCACTAGGACCAATCACATCACGAATTTTATCGGGATTAATCTTTAAGGTGACGATCTTAGGAGCAAAGGGGGACAACTCCTTACGCGGAGCAGAAATTGCTTCCTCCATATTATCCAGGATAACCATCCGAGCTTGGCGTGCTTGCTGCAAGGCTGCTTCTAAAATGGAGCGATCAATCCCTGCGATTTTGATATCCATCTGGAGAGCTGTAACTCCTTTGCGTGTACCCGCCAACTTAAAGTCCATATCTCCCAGATGGTCTTCCATCCCTTGGATGTCTGTCAAAATCTTTACTTGATCATCCTCTTTAATCAAACCCATGGCAATCCCAGCTACTGGTGCCTTGATCGGTACCCCTGCATCCAATAAAGCTAATGAAGAGGCACAAATACTTGCCTGCGAAGAAGAACCGTTGGACTCTAATACTTCGGAGACCAGACGAATCGTATAAGGAAATTCATCTTCTGAAGGAATGACTGGCTCCAAAGCTCGTTCACCCAGTGCCCCATGACCCACTTCTCTACGCCCTGGAGAACGAATGGCCCGCGCTTCTCCAACACTATAGGGTGGAAAGTTGTAGTGGTGCATAAAGCGCTTCGACTCTTCCAGGTCTAAGCCATCCAAAATTTGAACATCTCCTAAAGCACCTAGGGTACAAATACTTAACACTTGTGTCTGACCGCGGCGGAATAAACCAGACCCATGTGTGCGTTGTAGCAATCCAACTTCACTTGAGAGTGGGCGTAGCTCATCTGGAGAACGACCATCGGGGCGCTTGTCCTCTTCTAGGATCATTCGACGCACCTGCTCTTTAAGAACCATCCCTAGTACTTCAACAATTTGCTTCTCCTGATCCGGATCCTCCTCTTCACCCATCAGCTCCTCTAGCACATCTTCAGTTACTTGGTCAATCGCTTCCTGACGGGCCTGTTTTTCCTCAACTTGTGCGGCAGCAATTATGCGTTCCGTCGCTATTTCACGTACACGTTGTTCTAACTCGGGATCTACACTATAAAGTTCTGGTTGAATTTTCTCCTTCCCAACTTCTTGCACAACCTGTTCAAGAAAAGCAACCAGTTCACGAACCGCTTCATGACCCCGTAAAATAGCTTCTAACACTTCGGATTCGGGAATTTCATTACAACCTGCTTCTACCATGTTAATGCCATCTTTTGTCCCAGCAACGGTAAGATTGGCATCGCTCTTTTCCAGTTGTTTCACAGTTGGGTTAATCACCCATTCACCGTCTACCCGGCCCACATTCACCCCTGCAATGGGTCCGTCAAAGGGAATATCAGAGATGGATAAAGCAGCAGAGGCACCGATCATCGCCGCGATTTCCGGAGAACAATCCTGATCAACTGACATTACCGTAGTGATCACCTGGACTTCATTACGAAATCCTTCTGGGAATAGGGGGCGAATCGGTCGATCGATCAACCGACTAGCTAAAACTGCTTTTTCACTGGGGCGACCTTCTCGTTTAATAAAACCGCCTGGAATCTTGCCCACAGCATACAAACGTTCTTCATAGTTCACGGTTAATGGAAAAAAGTCAAGATCTTTTGGTTCGTTGGATGCAACTGCTGTCGCCAACACCGAAGTATCACCATAACGAACCATCACTGCTCCATTTGCTTGTTGAGCATACTTCCCAACCTCTAAAACGAGGGGGCGACCTGCAAGTTCTGTTTTAAAACTAACAGGTTCCATATCGTCTCTAATCCTCCTTTTCGATATGACATCTTTTTGGTTTCCTCTTCAGTATTCCCAGCACCTAAGCATTTGCAACCGTACTTAAAAAAAGCGGGGAAGCCCCCGCTTTTTGTTACCGACGCAATCCCAGTTTTTTAATCAATTCCCGGTATCGGGTGATATCTTTCTTTTTCAGATAAGTAAGCAGATTTCTCCGCTTCCCGACCATTTTCAGCAAACCTCGTCGAGAATGATGATCTTTTTTGTGTACCCGAAGGTGCTCGTTCAACTGGTTGATTTTCTCTGTCAGAATTGCAATCTGAACTTCCGGAGAACCTGTATCATTCTCATGGGTTTTAAAGGAATCAATAATCTCCTTTTTCCGTTCCAGGGACAAGCTCATCCCATTCACCTCCTTTTTTTCTAATCCCCATTAACCTAGATGAACGTCGAGGTCCTCGATCATCCACGTTAAGGTTAAGGTTGACCTTTTGGTCTTGCACCAATGGGCAACCTATTATTTTAATTATACCATAATCCCAGCGAGTACAACATTATTTCTAGCAGCATTCTTAATGGCTTCGATGATTATGAGGGGGCATCTTTACTGGGTTGCTGCCTAGAAATAAACATCATCTTTCAAACTGCTCGATCCAATCTCGCGCGGTTTTTTCATCCTGGCGAAGTTGATTTACTAGCTCCTCCAAAGAGTTAAACTTCTGTTCCTTTCGTAAAAAACGGAGAAACTCGACCTTCAGTTCTTGACCATATAAATCCTCATTCAAATCAAGGAGGTAAACCTCCAGTTGTTTGCGTGGAGTGGGGTCTTCAAAGGTTGGACGGTACCCAATATTCATCAGACCATAGTATCGTTCTTGACCCAGCTCCACCGATACAAGGTATACACCATCCATTGGTACAGTATATGACTCCAGCAACTGCAAGTTTGCTGTAGGAAAACCAATCGTTTTTCCCCGTCCATCACCGGGTACTACTTTGCCGCGAATGGCATAGGGGCGACCAAGCACTTGATGTGCCGTTTCCACTTCACCATTTGCAAGAGCCTTCCTTATCCGAGAACTGCTTACAGGTAGTTGGCTTTCCTCGATCGGTGGAATCACCTCTACATTAAAACGCCCCTTTGCCAACCTTTCAAGGTCTTGCGCCGTTCCTGAAGCGTTACGACCGAAAGTAAAATCATACCCAACAACCACGCCCTTCACTTGGAGAGGTATCAGAATATCCTCTACAAATTCCTCCGGTGATCGCATGGCTAAGTTTGTGTCAAATTTCATTATATGCACCAGATCCACCCCCATCTTCGCAAGCTGATTCATTTTTTCCTGGGGTGGTGTTAAGGAATGCGTCACTGGCTTTTTACCCAATACTTCCCGAGGATGAGGATGGAAGGTCATGACAGCGGAAGAAACACCTAAGCTTTTCGCCATCCATTGGGCTTTCTCAATCAAGGTACGGTGTCCACGATGGATCCCATCAAAATAGCCAATGGCTAGCACCGCCGGTGGGATTGGAGATGATAGTTGCAAGGGGTATGAGAGATTATAGATCTGCATGTGCCGCTCCTCCCCGAAACACTTTTTCCGGTTGTGCTGTACAAGGATCAATTACCCGGTATATAGCACAAAACTCTCCTGCTTCTGTATAAACGCGAACCAATTGATTAACAAGGGATGTCTCCAAGGGCTCCTCCCATGAGAGAAATTCTCCATTCCATACTCTTAATTTTTTATCGACAGGTACAAGTAAAGTCGGAAAATTTCCCAGTACAGCATCGATAGGATAAAGAACATCCTCCCAGTTTCCATTGGCAGCCATTTGCTGAAGATCATCCAAAGTAACAGTATCTTCCAAAAAGAAAGGGCCACTTTGCACTCGAGTTAACTGGGAAAGGTGTGCAGGATAACCTAAGGCGGCTCCTATGTCCACACACAACGTGCGGACATAAGTGCCTCGTGAACAAAGAACATCAAAATGAATTTGGGGAAAAGCCTCTTCTAAATTGAGCCCTGTTATTTTTAATTCATAAATCGTGATGCGTCGAGGTTTTCGTTCCACTACTTTTCCCTCTCGCGCCCATTCATATAAACGGCGCCCCCCTACCTTTACGGCGGAAACCATCGGCGGAACTTGTTCAATTTCCCCCTGAAAAGAACGGAACACTTGCTCGATTTTCTCTGGTTGAAGTGAATCAACCGCCTTTTCCTCAATCACTCGCCCTGAGCGATCTTGAGTATCCGTTGCTTTTCCCAGGGTCATGGTCCCATGATATCTTTTAGGAAGCTCCTGCACGTATTCCACTATCCGGGTTGCTTGTCCTAGGCAGACGGGTAAAACGCCGGCCACATCGGGATCCAAGGTACCCGTGTGGCCGACACGCCGAATGCCAGCTAAGCGGCGCACTTTGGATACCACATCGTGGGAAGTCATACCTGGGGGTTTATAAATGGGGATTACGCCAGTAGGGATCATTGATCTTTTCTCTCCAATAGTGTGGCGATGGCGCCAAGGACACGCTGTTCTACCTGATTACTATCTCCGATAATCGTACAGCCTGCAGCCCGGGCATGGCCACCGCCGCCGAAGCTTTGGGCAAGTTTTCCTACATCCACCCAATTTCGGGAACGAAGACTGACCCGAATCGTCTGATCATCAATTTCCCGAAATAAGATTCCTACCTCGACGCCTTCCACTTTACGAGCATAATTCACAATTCCTTCGATATCTGCATCCCCTGTGGTACAGTTACGCAACCACATCCAGGCCACCTGACCTTGATGAGAAAAGGAAAGGGTACTCAACGCTTTCCGTAACAAGGTGAGTTGCTGCTCAGTTACCGATTCCAATACTCGGTCAGCAATCTTATGGCCTTCCACTCCATGATCCAACAAATTGGCTGCTCGTCGCAATACTTGGGGAGTAGTATTTCCGTAGCGGAATCCCCCCGTATCAGTTAACAGTCCTGTATAAATACAAGTTGCCAGGGTATGATTCCAAGGAAGCTCCAACGCTTCAACCAAATCATACAAAATCTCACAGGTAGCTGCAGCCTCTGGCACAACAATGTTGATCGTACCGAAGTGATCATTTGTTGGATGATGGTCGATGTTAATTACCTGTTGTGATCCATTCAGCAATTGCTGTGCACTACCCAGCCGCTCACGGTCTGCAGCATCCACTGCTATTACGCAAGAAAAGGGCGGAAATTCCTCACAATCCTGCGGTTGACGGATCGATAAAGCTCCCGGGAGAAAATGAAACTTCCCCGGGATCGGCGACTCATTCACCAATACACTTTGTTTGCCTAGTAGACGAAGCATTTCGGCTACCGCCAGCATAGATCCAATGGCATCCCCATCCGGGCGAACATGGGAGAGGACAAGCACGCGGTCACTTTCAGTGATCATGCGTGCTGCCTGCTTTAAGTTTTCACTAATTTTTTCCATCATTCCGCTTCACTTCTTCCAGCAATTTAGAAATATGCTGCCCGTGTTCCAACGACTGGTCTAACTTAAAGATAAGTTCAGGGGTATAACGAAGGGGAACCCGGCTACCCACCTCGGAGCGGATAAATCCCCGGGCTTTTTCCAACCCTTCTAAAGTGCTTTCCTGTTGTTCCTTATCTCCCATGATACTCACATACACCTTGGCCTGGGCAAGATCTCCACTCATCTCCACTGCTGTAACCGTGACAAATCCGATACGCGGATCTTTTAGCTCCTGTTGGATAATTTGACTCAGTTCTTTTTTTATCTGTTCGCCGACGCGACTCGCTCGAATGCGGGCCATCGCCGACACCTCCTTCTGAGATCATATAAAAGTAATCTCCGAATCCAGCATCTCCAGCCCATTCGTCTGTTCCAAAAGACGAAGCGCCTGCTGCAACTCCTGTTCAATGACATGTTTTCCACTGCTCACACCAACAAAGGCCAAGTTGGTCAATTGACGATCGTCTTGATAACCAACTTCCGCCACGGAAAGATTTAAGCGGCTTTGGATTCGGCTTAATCCACTTTTAATCACCCGGCGCTTATCTTTTAATGACTTGGAACCA
>CALJVA010000193.1 GCA_937975135.1 uncultured Thermoactinomycetaceae bacterium
CGTGAAGATGCTTCCCTTTACTTCCCATATCCAATTTTCAAGGTGCAGCGATGTGTCACAAGTGTTAATATAACACAGGCTTATATATAGATCAAGCCTTTTTTAAAAAAATATCTGATGAAAATTATGGGATTTACTTTCTAGTTATCGAAGACATACTTAGCTTTTTCTCAAAAACCAAGTATGCCTTCTCTCCTTCATCATCTCCGTATAACTTTTAGTAGCTCACGCACTCACTGTTATACAGCTTCTGTCGCTTCCCGGAGACGTTGTTTCAGCTCTTGAAGATGTTTTTCCTTCGTTTCTTGATCCCAACCATAAAGATTCTGCATCAATAACACTACATGTTGTTTCCATTTCCGAACCCATGAAATATCAAAATAAAGGGCACTTGTTCGGCGAATAAAGAAGTCTGAGGGTGTAAGGGTCATTTCATATTCCATGGAATAAATAAGAGAAGCAAACAATGCCACAGGAAGTTCAAAGGCTTTTGCTTCATGGCCCCGCTTTTTAATAATAGAAAATAATTCGTCTACATTGCTTCCATAGCGATTCACAAGTTGCTCTGCTTCACTCTTTGAAAGGCCCAAAGCCATTCCTTCCTGTGTCTTCTTTGCTTCAAATGAAGGAAAACGAGCTGCTCCCCCGATATCCCCACCAGATAAAGGGATACGTTCCGTAAATGACGGGCCAATCTTTTTATCATATTTCTGGTTCAGTCGCTTAGCTACTTCATCCGTCACTTTTTGAGCCATTTTACGGTATCCTGTTAGTTTACCACCAGCAATCGTAAGCAGGCCGCTAGGTGAATAGAAAATTTCATCCTTCCGTGAAATCTCTGAAGGAGCTTTCCCTTCTTCATGAATCAGTGGCCGAATTCCGGCCCAACTTGATTCCACATCTGTCGCTTGTAACTTCATTGTAGGAAACATTCCGTTAACAGCTTGTAATAGATAATCGCGGTCTTCTTTTGTTACCACTGGATAACATAAGTCACCCATATAATCTGTATCTGTTGTACCAATATATACTTTTCTCTTCAAAGGGATCGCAAATACCATTCTTCCATCAGTGGTATCAAAGTAAATCGATTGCTTTAGAGGAAACCGCGATCGATCTACCACCAAGTGAACACCTTTTGTCCAATGGAGTCGCTTCCCTTGTTTGGAACCATCCCACTCCCGCAATTCATCTACCCATGGACCGGTTGCATTCACAACCTGCTTTGCATATATCGTAAAGCTTCGGCCACTTAGCACATCTTGTACATTTACACCCCGAAGTTCTTCTTCTTGATATAGAAACTCCTGAGCTCGGGTGTAATTTACCGCCCGAGCCCCATGTGATACAGCTGCTTTTATTACTTCCAAGGTTAACCTCGCGTCATCGGTCCGATATTCTACATAAAAACCTGCACCCTTCAATCCCTCAGCACGCAACAAAGGTTCTTTTAATAACGCTTCCTCAGCGGTTAACATCTTTCTCCGCTCGCTCTGTTTTACTTCAGCCAAATAATCGTACAAAAGAAGCCCTAGAGAAGTGGCAATCTTTCCATATGTACCTCCTTGGATAATTGGAAGTAACATTGATTCTGGACGAGTTACATGGGGACCATTTTCATACACGATCCGCCGCTCCTGTCCTACTTCTCTCACCAAACCGAACTCCAGTTGTTTTAGATAACGGAGCCCTCCATGAATAAGCTTTGTGGATCGACTGGAGGTTCCCGCTGCAAAATCCTGCATCTCAATCAAAGCCGTCTGAATGCCACGGGACTGAGCATCTAGGGCAATTCCCGCCCCCGTAATCCCACCACCAATTACAAGCAAATCCCACTCCTTGGCTGCTATCTCCTGTAACACACTAGACCGTTGAAAACCTGACAATGAAAAAGTCACTCTAAAACCACCTTTCAATAGAACCCCAAGCCATTTTCCACAAATCCTAAACCTTTGCGATCCAAACCATTAGATGATAAGAGTCCGCATCATTTCCGGTAAAGAAAAATGCACTTGGGCCCCCAGGCCAGTCTACTTTTTCATTTGGTTTCTTTTGAATCGGATTTAAAGACATGAAGAGTTGTTTCTAAGAGTTTTTAAAAGCTTGGGTAGCACGTACTGCTTTTTGCCAACCACTATACAATGCATTGGCTTCCGTCGCATCAATTTTCGGTGTAAAGGAGAGATCCAATTTCCAATGCGAAGCGATCTCCGTTTGGTCTTTCCAGAAACCAACGGCTAATCCCGCAAGATAAGCAGCACCTAAAGCTGTTGTTTCCAATACTTGAGGACGTTCTACAGGAACACCTAAAATATCACTTTGGAATTGCATCAAAAAGTTATTGGCGGTCGCTCCACCATCAACACGTAATTTTGTCAGTTTGATCTCCGCATCTGCTTCCATCGCATGCAGTACATCTTTGGTTTGGTAAGCAAGGGATTCCAAAGTAGCTCGGATCAAATGTTCCTTTTGTGTTCCACGTGTCAACCCAAAAATCGCCCCCCGAGCCTCTGAATCCCAGTATGGTGTTCCTAAGCCCACAAATGCAGGGACAAAATAAACCCCTTCTGAAGATATTACTTGTTTTGCAAAAACTTCCGACTCTGCAGCAGTCCGAATCATCTGCAGCCCATCCCGCAACCACTGGATCGCTGAGCCAGCTACAAATATACTCCCTTCCAAGGCATAACTTACTTTTCCATCTATCCCCCATGCTATGGTGGTAAGTAAGCCATGATTTGAAGAGACTGCCTTTTCACCTGTGTTCATTAACATAAAGCAACCAGTTCCATAAGTGTTTTTCGCCATTCCAGCCTCAAAGCATGCTTGGCCAAACAAGGCCGCCTGTTGATCCCCTGCAATTCCTGCAATCGGCACCTCTTCGCCAAAAAAAAGAGTGGGTTCAGTTACCGCATAAATCTCAGAAGAGGAACACACCCTCGGCAACATTCCCTCTGGAACATGGAGCATCCTAAGCAGTTCCTCGTCCCATGTGAGATCAAAAATGTTATACATCAGTGTTCGGGAAGCATTCGTATAATCTGTCACATGGGCTTTCCCTCCTGACAACTTCCAGACTAACCAGGTATCGATCGTCCCAAACAGTAATTGTCCTGCCTCTGCTTTGGCTCGTGCTCCTTCTACTTGATCTAGGATCCACTTTAACTTAGTTCCAGAAAAATAAGCATCAATGAGAAGCCCTGTTTTATTTCGAACCATCTCTTCATAACCTTGCGCTTTCAATTCATTACAAATATCTACCGTTTGCCGTGATTGCCAAACAATCGCGTTATAAATTGGTTGGCCTGTTTCACGGTCCCAAACTACGGTCGTTTCTCTTTGATTGGTAATACCAATCGCTGCAATCTCTGTAACAGAAACAGAATGATGGGCCATTACTTCAGAAATCACACTCTGTACAGAAGCCCAAATCTCCATCGCATCTTGCTCTACCCAACCTGCTTGTGGGAAAATTTGTGTAAACTCTTTTTGTGCAATTCCAATAATACTGCCTGTTTTATCAAAAAGGATTGCCCTCGAACTGGTGGTTCCTTGATCAATCGCCAACACATATTTTTTTGTCATAAAATCTCCTCTCCTTAAATCGCCTTTTAACATAACCGTCACTTTTTCTGTAGCTCAGATCATTCAAATATACTTAGAGCTGTCCCATGCCTTTTCGCTATTTCAAGCCGCTTCAGATCCATATTTCTAAGAATGTATCAAAAGTAGTTGTGAAGAACATACATAAGATGATATAAAGAAAAGTAATTCAAAGGTTTCTGTTAATTGCACCTGGATCAAGGAATAAGAATATAATTTGGGGAGGGATCTTCCATCAGTACATTAAAAGCAATCAATCCGGCAACGGGAGAACAAATCGGTGAAATCCCGGCTACTCCGTTGGATAAGTGCGAGGAGCTTCTCAACCAATCACGCCAAGCCTATGCTTCCTGGAGTCAAGAGACGCTAAAAACACGACTGAGTTACCTCCGCACCCTCCGTCACTTATTAATCGAGCGGCTTGATGAGGGCATCGATCTCATTGCGAAAGAGACAGGAAAACCAAAAACAGAAGCAATTACCGCAGAGATCTTAACTGTGGTTGATACTATTGTACATATAGAAAAGAATGCAAAGAAAGCCCTAAAAACACGAAAAGTAAAAACACCGATCACATTAATCGGTAAGAAATCATTAATTACTTATCAGCCTCGTGGAGTTGTTCTGGTCATTTCTCCTTGGAACTATCCCTTTCAACTATCAATGATTCCCATGTTAAGCGCACTTGTCTCCGGAAATACGGTAATTTTAAAACCCTCCGAAATTACTCCCCTTGTAGGAGAATGGATAAAAAGCCTTTTCCAGGAGGCTGGATTCCCAGAGAAAGTGGTTCAAGTTGCACAGGGCACAGGTGAACTTGGTACCAAATTAATCGATACTTCCCCTGACTATATCTTTTTTACAGGTTCCATCCGTACAGGGAAAATTGTTCAGCAAGAAGCAGCAAAGCGATTGATTCCTACCACCCTTGAGTTGGGTGGTAAAGATCCGATGATTGTTTTTCAAGATGCCAACCTAGAACGTGCGGTCAAAGGAGCAGTATGGGGAGCACTCACCAACAGTGGACAAGTATGTATGTCCACCGAACGGATCTATGTAGAAGCGCCGATCCTGGAGAAATTCTCCGAACAATTAAAGAAAGAGGTAGCACAACTTCATCGGGAAAATGGAACAGACAGCGATCTTGGTTCAATGACTTTTGCCCCCCAATTAAAAATTATCCGACAACAAGTGGAAGATGCTCTAAGTAAAGGGGCCCACCTTCTTTATGGTCCAAAACCTCAAGATTGGCCACAAAGGGAGGGACTACATCTCACACCAATTATCCTAACGAATGTAACCCATGATATGAAAGTGATGCAGGAAGAAACCTTTGGTCCTATTATTACAATTCATCCCTTCCACGACGAGCAGGAAGCAATCCGTTTGGCCAATGACTCTGCTTATGGATTAAATGCCAGTGTCTGGAGCCGCGATTTAAGAAAAGCGAAACGGGTCGCCGCTGCCCTCCAATCGGGAGGAGTCGTCATCAACGATGTAATAGTCTCTGTAGCCAATCCCCATCTCCCCTTTGGTGGTGTAAAAAAAAGTGGGATTGGAAGATACCATGGGGAAATCGGTTTACAGATTTTCTGTCATGAAAAAGCAATTTTAATCGATAAAGGACGAACCACAACCGAAGTAAATTGGTTTCCCTATGCTGGCAAGCTCCCCCTATTTCACCGTCTGATTACCAGTCTTTATGGAAAAAAACGCTCCCCCTGGGGCTTTGTTAGTGCCTATCTGAAACTTCTTAGAAAATCAAAGTAATCAGCACACGCCCCTAATCCAAAATCAGAAGGGGATGATTAAAAATAGTCAGTTATCCTCAACAGTTGCACATATGTTGAATAGATACAAGCTTCCATTGATATACCTTTAAAAAGAATATGATAACGCAGTGAGAAAACGGAAGAAGGGAGCACCAATGAAAAAGTTTTTCTTAAGAGAATTTTTTGGCCACTTTGATATTGCCCTTATGTTTCTGCTTTTCTTCCTTGGTATAGGACTTACACTTCCCCATTGGCATCGAGGGGATATATGGATCGCTCTTGGAATCGGAATGATTTGCTATGCAATAAGTGAATACCTGATTCACCGCTTTTTTTTCCATATGAAACCCCCACAAAATAAATTCCTATTAAAGTTACTTAAACGGCTTCATTACGACCATCACTACGATCCAAATGATTTAAAGCTGTTATTTCTACCAGTTTGGTATAGCTTGCCCCTCATTGCCACTGCAATGTTCATCTATTATCTCATTTTACAAAATTTAGATTTAACCATTGCTTTTGGAACAGGAATCATCGCTTATCTTCTCGCTTATGAATGGATGCATTATGTCGCTCACCGCCCTATCCGTCCCCTCACTCCTTGGGGCCGATGGATGAAAAAAATTCACTTGTGGCACCACTTCAAAAATGAACATTATTGGTATGGTGTAACCAACCCAATATTTGATATCGCTTTGGGAACCTATAAGGACGAAAAAGAAACAACACGAAGCAAAACTGTACGAAACTTAGAAAAAAGAGAGTCAAATTAACCAAAATAAAACCCCCCTTGTCCAGATCTTATCCAGACAAGGGGGGTAGCATTCCTTGAAAACTGAAGAGCGTCTTTGACCCATCGATTTCGTTCATATTTTTGACTCCTTTGAGTCTCCATAGAAAGGAGGTG
>CALJVA010000194.1 GCA_937975135.1 uncultured Thermoactinomycetaceae bacterium
TCCGGACTCTGTGGTTTTTATTTTCCAAAATAATCCAAACCACTTAGACATAAGGAGATATGTTGCTCCCAGATCCAATCAGGAAAGTTCACATAATCACAACCTTTCAAGTGTAAGTTTCTCCTTCAAAAAATCGATGGTTACCTTCCTTTTGCAATCCCAGATGATACCGATCACTTAACATTCGGGAAGAGGTAAATTACCTTCTACTCAAATAAATCAAAAATCCTTAAAGGACGGTGTAATATGGAAGAAAACAGAAACCCCTATGAAATTGTGAAAGAACAAATTGATCGTGCTGCGAACAAGCTTCAACTCGAACCGGGAATAAGGGAACTCCTAAAAAAGCCTATGCGGGTGCTTACCGTTTCGTTCCCCGTCACGATGGACGATGGATCCGTCCGGATTTTTGAAGGCTACCGGGCCCAGCATACCAATGTATTAGGACCTGCAAAGGGTGGCATCCGTTTTCATCCCTCAGTAACACAAGATGAAGTGATCGCACTCTCTATGTGGATGACCTTTAAGTGTAGTCTTGTCGGCCTCCCTTTTGGTGGCGGAAAAGGAGGCGTCATTTGTGATCCCCGGGAGCTAAGCGATACAGAATTACAGCGTATAAGTCGGGGTTATATAGAAGCGATTGCCGACTTAATTGGACCGGAGACTGATATTCCAGCCCCTGATGTATACACAGATTCCCGCATAATGGGCTGGATGATGGATACCTACAGTCGTTTAAAAGGTTCCCTTACGCCAGGAGTGATCACAGGAAAACCAATTATCTTAGGCGGATCCCAAGGCCGTAATGAGGCGACAGCCCGGGGATGTGTCTATATAATTATGGAAGCGTTAAAGGACCTGGGCCGCCCCATCCATGGAGCTACAGTGGCCATCCAAGGCTTTGGAAATGCTGGAAAAACTGCAGCACGCCTCTTAAAAGAAAAAGGGTGCAAGATTGTAGCCGTCTCCGATTCTACATGCGCGCTGTATGATCCAGAAGGCTTGGATGTAGCGAAACTTGAGCAAATAAAATGTTCAGGATCACTCAAAGATTATTCTTCTTACCTCCAGATTTCTCATGAAGATTTGCTTACCTTAGATGTGGATATCTTAATTCCCGCTGCGATGGAGAATGCAATTACTGTCAAGAATGCGCCACATATTCAAGCCCGCATTATCGCTGAAGCCGCCAATGGGCCCACCACCCCTAGTGCAGATCAAATCTTGGCCAAGAAGGATGTACTTGTCATCCCTGATATTTTAGCCAGTGCTGGCGGAGTAACCGTTTCCTATTTTGAGTGGGTGCAAAATGGAATGAACTACTACTGGTCAGAAGACGAAGTAAATCAAAAGCTCGCCAATACTATGACTATGGCTTACCGGAATGTAGTGGAAACTGCAGAAAAATATCGGACAGATCTGCGCACGGCTGCCTTTATAACCTCAATATCACGAGTAGCAGAAGCGATCGAAGCCCGTGGGTGGGTATAGATATAAAGAGCGATAAAAAGCGAGAAATATTTAGGCAGCAATATAGCTTATGTTGAAGCCACAGTGATGAATTACCTACCATTTTCATGCATAAAAAAACCGGCTTCTCCTACGCGGGAGAAAGCCGGTTTTACTTACTTTTCTTTTTGCCAACGAACAATGGGTTTCCGAGCTGCAGTCACTTCATCAAGACGCTTTACAACTGTATTATGAGGTGCTTCTAAGACAAGATCGGGATTTTCTTCTACCTCTTTGGCGATTTGAATCATCACCTCAATAAAATGATCCAATGTTTCTTTGCTCTCGGTCTCTGTGGGTTCAATCATCAGGCATTCATCAACGATCAATGGGAAATAAATCGTTGGAGGATGAATTCCAAAGTCAAGCAAACGCTTGGCTATATCTAAAGTCCGTACACCCAACTTCTTTTGCCGTTTGCCTGAAAGTACGAATTCATGCATACACATTTGTGAAAAGGGACGCTCATAATAGGGCTCCAGCTTTTTCAATACATAGTTAGCATTTAGAACAGCATTCTCCGAGACTTGACGCAACCCTTCTGCTCCCATGGTCCGAATGTAGGCGTAAGCACGTACGTTAATCCCAAAGTTTCCATAAAAACCTTTCACTCGACCAATGGATTGGGGCAAATCATAATTGAGTCGGTAGCCATCCTCCCCTTTTTCGATAACAGGTGTTGGCAAAAAGGGAACTAAGTCTTTCTTTACCCCAACTGGACCTGATCCTGGTCCTCCACCTCCATGGGGTGTAGTAAAGGTTTTATGCAGATTAAAATGAACCACATCAAAGCCCATATCTCCTGGCCGGACAATGCCTAAGATTGCATTGGCATTGGCTCCATCGTAATACAAGAGACCGCCTGCTTCATGAACAACTGCAGCAATCTCTCGAATCTCTTCCTCAAAAAGTCCCAAAGTATTGGGGTTGGTTAACATAAGAGCCGCTGTGTCATTCCCAACCACCTGCTTCAATGCTTCAAGATCAACAAGCCCTTTCTCATTCGACTTTACCGTAATTGATTCGTAACCCGCCACGGAAGCACTAGCCGGGTTGGTTCCATGAGCAGAGTCAGGGACGATCACTTTATTTCGATGTCCCTCACCCCGGCTTTCATGGTAAGCACGAATCAGCATCAAACCGACAAATTCACCTTGAGCTCCAGCTGCAGGCTGCAAGGTAACCTTTTCCATCCCGGAAATTTCAGCTAAATATTCCTGCAACTCATACATCAGCTGAAGGGCCCCTTGTACGGACTCCTCTGGTTGATAAGGGTGAATGTGAGCAAACCCAGGAAGTCGAGCCACATCTTCATGAACCTTGGGATTATATTTCATGGTACAGGAGCCAAGAGGATAAAATCCGTTGTCAATCCCATAGTTACGGCGGGACAAAGCAGTATAGTGGCGAACAAGATCCAGCTCAGACACTTCTGGCAGTTCCGCTGGCTCCTCACGGAGCATGCCTGCAGGAATTTCTTCTGTTACATCTGTTTCTGGCACATCTAACTCTGGTAAACTATAGGCGACCCGCCCTGGACGACTTAGTTCAAAAATGAGTGCTTGTTCTTTGCTCATAAAATTCCCTCCAATGCAGTAGCCAGTGCATCAATCTCTTCCTTCGTACGCATTTCGGTTACTGCCAAAAGCATCGCTCCGGAAAATTCAGGATAAGACCGACCAAGATCATAACCACCAATGATCCCTTGCTTCAGAAGCTGACGGTTTACTTCTGCTACGGGTACTGGCAAGGTAATTGCAAATTCATTAAAGAAGGGTTGTTCAAAAAGAGGTTTTACTCCCTTCACCTCGGAGAGACGTTTTAAGGCATAATGGGATTTTTGAAAATTGAGGTGAGCGACATCTTGCAGTCCTTGTTTCCCTAGGGCGGACAAATAGACGGAAGCTCCCAAGGCATTTAATGCTTGGTTGGAACAAATATTGGAGGTTGCTTTCTCTCTTCGAATATGCTGCTCCCGTGCTTGTAGCGTCAGAACGAACCCTCGTTTTCCGTCTTCATCTACCGTTTGACCCACAATCCGACCCGGAATGCGCCGGATTAACTTATTTGTAGTTGCGAAAAATCCACAGTGGGGACCTCCAAACTGCACTGGAATCCCAAGAGGCTGTGCTTCACCAACCACAATATCTGCTCCAAAAGAACCTGGTGGTTTCAACATCCCCAGTGCGATGGGGTTGGTACTGACCACAAACAGTCCTTTATCTTGATGAGCGATTTTTTCCATCGCTTCTAAGTCCTCAATATTACCGAAGAAATTTGGACTCTGAACAATCACACATGCAGTTTCTTTATCTTTCTGTGCTTGAAGCTCTTTTAGATCTGTAATACCCTGTTCACATGAAATCTCAACGATTTCCAGACCCAATGCTTTTCCTTGCACAGCTAGGATTTCACGGGCTTCAGGATGAACAGCTCGTGAAACAAGAATCTTCTTCTTCTTTGTAACCGCTGAGGCCATCGCAGCCGCTTCACTGAGTGCCGTAGGGCCATCATACATCGAAGAGTTGGCCACTTCCATCCCGGTCAACTCGCAAATCATCGTCTGAAACTCAAAAATAGCCTGTAACTCTCCTTGACTGATTTCCGGTTGGTAGGGAGTATAGGCAGTATAAAATTCCGAACGCAATAAAGTATGATTTACCACACTGGGAATGTAATGCTCATAGGCACCTGCTCCTAAAAAACAGACATAGCGATCAAAAGAAGCATTCTTCCCAGCCAATCGGTTCATATGTTTGACCAAAGCTGCTTCAGAAAGGGGAGAGGGTAACTTCAGTTCACCTTTAAAGCGTATGTCCTCAGGAATATTGGTAAACAATTCTTCGGTGGAATTTAGTCCGAGAAAATCGAGCATTTCCTTACGATCCGCTTCTGTCATAGGTAGATAACGAAATTTCATGTAGGATTCATCCTCCTATAGTAATAACCGATCTCCTTTATCATTGCTTAGGATTACTTATCGTTTATAAAAAGGTGTTTTTACAATACGAGCCTTCACACGCTTTCCTCGAATCTCAACCTCAACTTCTTGCCCTAACTGCGCATGCTCTGCCCGGATTAAGACAAGACCGACATTTTTCTTCAAGGTAGGGGAATGGGTTCCAGAAGTTACTTCTCCCACTTCATCCTCTCCAATATAGACAGGATAATTGGAACGTGGGATGCCCCGTTCAATCATCTCAATGCCCACCAATTTACGGGGTGGCCCCTCCTCTTTTTGTTGGGCCAACACTTGGCGACCAATAAAATCGCCTTTTTCTGTCTTTACAGCAAAACCTAGACCCGCTTCAATAGGTGTAATACTGGCTGATAATTCATTGCCGTACAAAGGAAGTCGCGCCTCAAGGCGTAGTGTATCCCGGGCTCCCAATCCACAGGGAACAACCCCTTCCGGCTCTCCTTCTCTAAGAATTTTTTCCCACAATACAGGAGCATCCTTTGGAGAAAGATAGATTTCGAAGCCATCCTCTCCGGTATACCCTGTACGGGAGATCATTGTTTTAATACCGCCTATCTCAACATCCTCTCGGAAACGGAAAAAGCGGATCGAAGATAAATCCGTATCGGTCATCCTCTGCAAAATTGTCTCTGCTTTTGGACCCTGTAGGGCAAGAAGTGCAGTTTCGTCAGATATATCACGGACTGACACATCTCCCACAGCATGCTTATTGATCCATTCTAGATCTTTCTCCAAGTTTGCAGCATTGGTTACAAGAAGGTAATCTTCCTCCCGCTTATAGATCACCAGATCATCTACGGTTCCTCCATCAGGGTAACACATGATCGAATATTGAATCTGTCCCGTCTTTAACTTGGACGCATCGTTACTAAGCAAACGTTGGAGCAAGTTTAAAGCATCAGGCCCACTTACTACAATTTCTCCCATATGAGAAACATCAAAAAGCCCTGCTCTAGTCCGTACGGCTTCATGCTCTGCCTTAATTCCTGAAAATTGAACGGGCATTTCCCATCCACCAAAAGGAACAAGTTTGGCCTGATCCTTGTATACCGAAAACAAGGGTGTCCGCTTTAAATCAGCCACTAAAGCCACCTCCAAAATTTTATTTATCCACATTTATCCAACAAGTGATTATGCTTCCTCTGTCCCGAAACCAGAGAGATTACCCCGACATCTGTCGGGATTGCCCCGTTGGTGGCCTTAAAGCAGGCTCTCTCCAGAGGTGCGTCCAGCGGGCCTCCTTTTGCCTGAGAGATTCACCTTTTCGGTTTGCTCCTTCGGCGCCAAATCAAATCTTTGGTCTCTCTTCCCGCCTTCAACCGCCGTATCCTTACATCCTTTCTTATTGTGCCACAAACTCCATATTATTTCGAGTAGATCAGCATCTCTCTTCATTTTTACTTCTAAAAAATCGGTTCGTCCCTGGAAAACTTACTAAGAATCATATGCTTAAATCACTACAAAGGTAGGAGTTTTCACTTGGTATTATAACAGGCTTCAAAAAAAACCATACTAGGAAGTAGCAGTATTTTATGTGGAGTGATCAGCATGCAATCTGTTCCCATCAAAATCGACCGAACATGGTTTTCTACCTTTCAAAACTGTATGAACCAAGATAGCGGGTGGGCAACATGGGAACAATTCCAACTTGCCATAGAGGCTGCGGAAGCCCAAACAATAACCGACTTTTCTGAGCTTAGTTGTCTTCGCTATATCACCGATTTTACCCCTCTACCTCACCAAATTAAGACCGCCCAACGTGTGATCAATGAAATGCGTGGTCGAGCCATATTGGCTGATGAGGTAGGACTGGGAAAAACCATTGAAGCCGGTCTTGTTTTTAAAGAATATATGGATCGAGGATTGGTTCAAAATGCATTGATTCTAGTACCATCATCCCTTGTTTTACAATGGACTCGAGAATTAAATCAAAAGTTTCGTATCCCTGCTGTGGCGCAAAAAAAAGCATGGATGTGGGATAAACATAATATTCTAGTTGCTTCCCTCGATACAGCAAAACGAGATCCCCACCGTGAAAAAGTGCTAGCCAAACACTTCGATTTGCTTATTGTTGATGAAGCACATAAATTAAAAAACCGTCGCACGAAAAATTGGCAATTTGTAAATGAAATACGGAAAAAATATTGTCTCCTGTTAACCGCAACCCCCGTTCAAAACAACTTGGATGAACTATATAACCTTGTTACTTTATTAAAACCAGGGCACTTGGGACGACCTTCTAACTTTCAAAGTACCTATGTTTCAGATAAACGAACACCGAAAAATGAAAAAGAATTACGGGCAGAGATTGAACGGGTCATGATTCGAAACAGACGAAGTGACGGACAAATCGCCTTCACTAAACGCCATGTTCATACGGTTCCGATCCAACTTTCTAAAGAAGAACGACAGTTATATGATGGGATCACCCAATTTATTCGTCATCGATATCAAAGTGGCCCTGGAAGTGTAAAAAACATGCTTTCACTCATTATTTTGCAACGTGAGGTATGTAGTAGCCGTGATGCTGCTTTCCTTACTTTATTTAAACTGTTCCAACGAAATGAACAGGGAAAAAAACAACTGTCTCCCGAAGTGGAGCACCTTGTACAACTACTACGAAATGTTAAGACAAACTCAAAAATCGAAAAAGCCATTTCATTGATTAAGGAAATCAAAGAAAAAGTGATATTATTTACAGAATACCGTGCAACCCAAGAGATGATTTTACGAGCTCTAGCTGCTGAAGGTATTCCAGCGGTCCCCTTTCGCGGCGGATTTCAGCGAAACAAAAAAGATTGGATGATGGAGATATTTCAAAAACGAGCTCAGGTAATGGTGGCTACCGAAGCAGGAGGCGAAGGGATCAACCTTCAATTTTGCCGACATATTATCAACTATGATATGCCTTGGAACCCCATGCGAATCGAGCAGCGGATTGGCCGGGTGCATCGTCTTGGCCAAAAGCATGATGTAAATATCTACAATTTTTCTACCCAAGATACAATTGAAGAATATATTCTTTCACTTCTTCATGAAAAAATCGATATGTTTCGGATGGTCATCGGGGAAATGGAAACCATACTAGAACGTTTAAATATGAAGGAATCAATTGAAAGGAACCTGATGAAGATCGTCCTTGAAGCAAAGGATGACGAAGAGATAAAAGAACGTTTCTCGGAATTTGGATCGATGGTACAAGAGATAAAAGATAGGCCCAACGAAAAATTTCGAAGTCAGGATGTGTTATAAAGTGGATGCTATCCGCGTTCACCGCTTTGCTGAACGTTATTTTTCAGCTAATGACTGCCAAATTATCGAAAGATCACCTCACCATCTTAAAGTAAAGTTATCCGTTAAAGTGGACAAAGAACTAATAAATCGCCCCTTTTATTGGATGTATGTAGAAAAAATGAATTTACAACCTAATCCAACCACATTAAACCTGATTTCCAAACCAGAGAAAGCTCCAGAAGGTTTTAACGGCGAGTTCTTATCCTTTGGAACTCCACGATTTAGACAAATTTTGCAATCAGCAATCAACCAAGGGCGTTTCATCCGTCTTTATGAAGATAAAACCCCTGAAACAAATAATCCCAACAATTCTTCACCTTATACTCCATGGTTTGGGGTAAACTACAAGCTTTCCTATATTTGCGATCAAAAAAAAGATGAGCTCCTCTCCCTCGGAATAAACCTTTATGATGGACAGATCAAAAGTAACTTTTATCCCCAGATTAAACAGCGCATCTGGACGCCCAAAATTCCTGCTCATCGTCATATTATTCGTCCCCGTTTTCAGCTGATTGAATGCCTGGGTAAGTTAGAAAACTTTATCGAAGAACATATTAAGAAACAAGATTCTACTTGGGCAAGGGAAGCAAAAAAAAGACTGGATCAGGAATTAAAGCAGGTTTCCCTATACTATCCTGAAGGTGAAAGTGAAACGGGAACGGAAGCCGAAAAAAAACAACGCATCCAAGAAATATACTGGCAATATCACCCACGAATTGAAGTTGACATCATCAATGCGGGACTCTTTTATCTTGATCCTCGCTAAAACAAATAAGACACGTTTATCTCGATTCACACAGAATCGGCTAAACGTGTCCAAAAATTGAAAGCGTTCTCATTCCGCGCATAAGGTGGTTGTTCCGCCTCACCAAATACCTCTGCAGCACAACCACCTCCTTCATATGTTAATTAAGCACTTGTGATGAAGGAAACATTTTCTGAGTGACCTCTTCCAAAGAAGTCACAATACCCTTCTCATCCTTGTAAATCACATGATGTTTATTAAAGTGGACAGGAGAATCAATACCTGCAGATGCCGCTACTCGGTACAATCCTTCCCGCATGGAGATAACGTAGTTAACCACACGATAACTCTTTTCCTCGATCACCAGAGCTTTTTGCAAGTGAGGATCTGTTGTTGCTACACCAACAGGACATGCATTGGATTGGCACTTTAAGGCTTGAATACAACCAACGGTAATCATAAATGCTCGAGCGATATTCACTAGGTCTGCCCCCATCCCAAGGGCAATTGCAATGCGGTCAGGGGAGAATAATTTACCTGATGCAATTATTTTTACTCGATCCCGTACGCCATAACGTAGTAATGTGTTATGGGTGATCATTAAGGCAGATTTTTGAGGTAAGCCTACACTATCGGCCAGTTCTTGATAGGTAGCCCCGGATCCACCTTCACCACCATCAACAGTGATAAAGTCAGGGCCCGTTCCCATGCTTTTCATGTAGGAAGCCAATTCCTCAACAGCATCCTTACTTCCCACAACTATTTTGATTCCTACTGGTTTTCCTGTCCAAGCACGGATTCGGTCAATAAAGTTCAGCATTGATGGAACATCATGGAACTCTCGGAAACGGTTTGGACTGTCGATGGACTGGTAAGGCTTTACTTTACGAATTTCAGCAATTTCCGGGGTTACTTTTTCCCCATCAATATGTCCGCCCCGTATCTTCGCTCCTTGCCCTAACTTTAACTCAAAGGCCTTTACTTGTGGCAGTTCAGCTTTCTCTTTCAACAGATCCCAATCAAATTCGCCTTCTTCATTCCGAACGCCAAAGAGTCCAGGCCCGATCTGCATAATAAGATCTACATCCCCTTTGAGATGGTAAGGGGAGAGTCCACCTTCTCCGGTATTCATCCATGTACCCTTGGCTTTTCCTAAACCGATCGAAAGAGCAGTAATCGCTCGATCACCGAGAGAGCCATAGCTGATGGCGGACATGCCAATCTGACCTCTCACTTTAAAGGGATACTTACATTGTTCTCCGATCACGATCGCATCTTTTTCGTCTAGCAGATAGGCACAAGCTTCATCTTTAATCCGTGGTTCTTTTCTAGAAAACAAACCTTCTTGTGCCAAAACGTAGCGATAGGTAGTCACCTTTGTTTCGCGATCGTATTTCATTTCCTCCATTTGTTTTGGGAACATTGAATTGCGGATATAATAGCCTGGCTCTTCGTAGTCCTTCAGTGAACCAAAGCCAATGACATCCCGTAGATATTTGGCCCGCTTCACCACGTGTATATAATCAACTCTGGAAAAAGGCTTTCCTTCATTGTCTGCGTTAAACAGATATTGCCGAAGTTCCGGGCCAATCATTTCCAAAAAGTAGCGCACTTTACCGAGTATAGGATAATTGCGAAGAACAGAGTGCTGTTTTTGTCGGCGATCATAAATATATAGGTAAATCAGAAAAAGAACAGGTATCAGCAATATAATAATGACCAGTAGATCAACACCCAACAAAGTGCCCCCCTGTCTGGGAAAATTCGGGTCTTTAGTGAAGAAATGGAGTCCGCCTCTTTGCTTATAACAGCCTGCAAAAAATCACAATGACTTCCTTGAAAAGGAAGAGATGAATGGATCACTATTTAAGTTTCCCACTAATCCCTTAAATACACCTCCTTTTTCTAATTAGTCCAGTTGGGCAGGCCCGGCTGAGAACGGCCACCAATCTCTTCATTGGACCCCCTCCCCAAGACTCCCATAGTTTTGCCTTTTTGTCAAATCAAATCTTGTTTTAATTGCTTTCATTCTATTAATTACCACCATAAAAACATACAGATTATCAAAAGGTTTTCATACCGTGACATACTCCTACCATCTTCGCTCCACACATCCATATACACAGTAAAAAAATTGCGCTCTGAAAGAGAATTGAGTGGCCTTCACTTGAAACCAACATGAACTGATGAACCACCGATTGATTATGTTAAGTTACTTTCCTTATACCTCTCAATTGTATTGGTGAAATATCGTAAACATGACCCATCCATTATCATAGACGCTTTGGTCAAAATGAAAGGCTTGGGACATGCCTTTCATTTTGAGATTTTCAAACCCAATGCTGTCGTACTATACTATATAGCTAGTTTATGCAAAAAGTCCTTGTGTTGGTCAGCAATCTTTCTCCTCTTCTTTCTGCGTGACAGAAACACGTTGTGATGCAACGAGTTTTTCTAAAGTTTGTCGATCGAAGCGAGGATAATTGGTTTTCTTATCCTCGCGATCGACATCGACGTGTTCATCGAAAAATCAAGCTCAATCATCATTTTCACTTATCTTAGATTGATTCTTTAAGAAGCATTACCTTCTCCTGATTTATTTTCGTAAAGGTGCACAATTTGATGATGAGTAAGATACTCTCTTTTCTTCACACTTCCAATGCTTGCTCTAGGTCTGCAATAATATCTTCTACATCTTCAAGTCCTACTGAAAGACGAATTAAATCATCTGTAATCCCCATCGCAATCCGCTCTTTTTCTGGAATTATCGAATGGGTCATGGTTGCTGGGTGTTGAATCAAGGTACTCACTTCTCCCAGACTTACTGTAAGATGACATAGTCTTACCTTGTTTAATACTCTTCTGACATCTTCTAGTCCACCAGCCAAACGAAAACTTATGATTCCTCCAGGAGCTTTCATCTGTTTCCTTGCTAGTGCATGATGGGGATGTGTAGACAAACCTGGATAAAAAACCTCTGCTACCGCCGGATGTTGTTCCAGAAATGCAGCAATCTTTTGTGCATTAGCCACATGAAGCGGCATCCGAACTCCTAAGGTGCGCATCCCGCGAAGGAGTAACCAGGCATCATAGGGAGATAAAACGCCTCCGATATCTTTTAATGTGGTAAGACGAATCTCATCCATTTTTTCCTTTGATCCGACAGCCAATCCAGCAATAATATCCCCATGTCCTCCAAGATATTTGGTAGCACTATGGATCACAATATCTGCTCCCAATTCAAGAGGACGCTGGAGATAAGGAGTTGCAAATGTATTATCAACGACAACAATCGCTCCAACTTCGTGGGCAATTTTGCTCACAGCTTCTAAGTCGACCAATTTCATCGTGGGATTAATCGGTGTCTCAATATAAAATACCTTCGTATTCTTTTTCACCGCATTTAAAATTTGCTCCGTATCCGACATATCTACATAGGTGGTTTCTACTTGAAATTTGTCTTGTAACATTTTGAGCAAACCAAAGGTACTGCCATAGATCCCATTGGGACATAAGATATGATCGCCGCTTTTTATTAATCCGATTAGAACTGCTGAAATTGCCGCCATCCCCGAACCAAAAGCAAGACCTTGTTCTCCGCCCTCCAAAAGGGCAATTTGTTCCTCCAACATCGCCAATGTTGGATTTCCAATTCGTGTATAAATATAGCCATCTTCCTCCCCAGCGAAACGACTAGCTCCTTGATCTACATCAGAAAAAATAAAAGTAGATGTTTGATAAATCGGAGGAATAATGGCCCCTGTATGGGAGCAGGGTTTTACTGCCCCATGTACCGATTTGGTTCTAAAGCCTCGTGAATCTAAAGATTTCATAATAAATTCCCCCTTAGAATGAAAGCGCTCTCACCCCTATATTACACCAAATATTCCGTTGGTTTAAAAAATGTAACCAAAATTTAATTTAGAATATTTTCATCTTTCTACTGAAACGCCGATTGACCCAAACATAATAAAAACGTTGATCCCAATTTTTCTAACAGGGATCAACGCTTTTGGTTACGAGACTTTAAAAAGCAGCTATTCCTCCGTCACAGCGAGGCTCTGTTCCCCCGATTAAAACACCAGAGGAATTCCTCTGAATGATTTGTCCCCTGCCAAAGGAAAGGGAATCCAGTTTTACTTCAATGTCATGCCCTTTTTCCGCCAAAGATTGGGCTAAATGGTTGGGAAAAGTATGCTCCACCCAAATCTTTTTCCCCTCAATCCACTGCCAGCGGGGAGCATCCAAGGCTGCCTGGGGGTTCATCTGAAAATCAATGGTATTCATAACCACTTGCAAATGGCCTTGAGGTTGCATAAAACCCCCCATTACTCCAAAGGGACCCACAGGATGATCATCTTTGGTAATAAAACCTGGAATAATTGTGTGGTAAGTGCGCTTCCCAGGCTCTAGATAATTATAATGTTCCGGATCAAGAGAGAAGGTGTGGCCTCGGTTTTGTAAACTAATCCCTGTACCCGGAACAACCAATCCTGAACCAAAACCCATATAATTACTTTGAATAAAAGAGACCATATTTCCCTCTCGATCGGCAGTTGCAATATATACCGTACCCCCAGCTTGGGGTTTTCCTGCTGTAGGAAGACAAGCATGAGTACCGATCTGCTTTCTACGTTCTTCCGCATAGGCATCGGACAGAAGATCTTCCACAGTAACCCCCATCTTATGGGGATCTGTAATAAAGTGTTTCCCATCGACAAAGGCTAGCTTTAACGCCTCTATCTGTTTATGAAGCGTCTTTAGGGTATCTCTTTCTGTGAAGTCAAACTTTTTGAGGATATTTAAGGCCATTAGGACAACCAGTCCTTGTCCATTGGGTGGAATCTCCCAGATATCATAGCCGCGGTAATTAATTTTAATCGGATCTACCCATTCGGGCTGATAAGCAGCCAAGTCTTCCCCGCGAATTGCTCCTCCGGTTGTCCGGGAAAAGTGATCGATTTTTTCGGCTAATTCTCCCCGGTAAAATGACTCAGCATTTGTATCGGCAATTTTTTGTAAAGTGGATGCGTGATTGGGAGAGCGCCATATTTCTCCAATCTCCGGTGCTCGATCATGAGGTGCAAAAGTAGCAAACCATTCCCGGTATAGCTCTTCTGGCGCCTGTTTTTTTAACGCCTCAAAGGCCCTCCGCCACTGTACACCCAGGATGGGAGATATCGGGTATCCCTGCTCCGCATATTGGATCGCTGGCTCCAACACTTTGGTTAAAGGAAGCTTTCCAAAGCGCTGAGAAGCAGCAGCCCATGCCGCAGGGGCTCCGGGAACGGTTACAGGTAACCACCCGTAGCGTGGCATATTTTCATAGCCTGCTTGACGGACTGCTTCCGCAGTAAGTTTTTGGGGAGCAGGTCCACTAGCATTCAAACCATGGAGTTTTCCCCCACTCCAAATCAGGGCAAAAGCATCTCCACCAATCCCATTGGAGGCAGGCTCCAATACGGTAAGACTTGCAGCAGCAGCGACGGCAGCATCGATTGCATTTCCTCCCTCTTCCAGTACGCGTAGTCCGGCTTGAGCTGCCAATGGCTGTGATGTCGCCACCATTCCATTGGTAGCAAAGATTGCCATTCTCCGAGAAGAATACGGATAATTGAGAGCAGTATGTGACATGAAACTCTCCTCACCTCATCTTTTAATTTCGATGGTATACCAAGGGTAAAACGTCTGCAATGGTGACAAAAGTCAAAAAAAGTCCCTATGATTAAAACTTCAGTTTCATTACTTGTTAATTCCAACTAGAATTTCTAAATCAATCGTAACTTCAGTAGAGTCTCGGTTTATAAATGCATCGATGCGTGCTTGATCAGAAGACCAAGCAAGAGGAGTCATCTCTACTAAATATTTAAGCTCCTTTTTATCGATGTTTTTTGTATCACGTAAAGAGAGAACATCCAAAAGAGGAAAATGCTTTTTAAAAAGCGATACGATGTCATCGTTTTGATACACCCTTTTTTTCTTGCCTTCGTAAAGCACTTCTCGTAACTCTTTTAAATAGTTGGGTCGAGGAACTACTTTGATAACTAATCCATCTCGAACGAGAAGCCTTTGAAACTCCTTGTAATTGGAAGGGGATAAGATATTAAGAATGATGTGAAATGACTGATCTACAAAGGGTGATTTAGCTAGATCACCAACAAGCCAGATACTATTTTCGTATCTTTTAGCAGCTAGGAGAATCCCATCCTTTGAAATATCAAGACCAATACCAATAGCAGGTAGTTCCTCTCCTTCTATAATCTTTTGTAGATGGGATCCCTCACCACAACCAACATCCAACATCGTAAAAGGAGCTAAAGAAAGATCGATTTGTTTCTTGATCACATTTCGAATCATCTCATGCAAGGGAGTGTATAAACTACTACCCATGATAATTTTATGTCTTGCTTCAAACAAATCCTTTTTATAATGACTGCGAGTGGGTCGGGTCAACAAATTTATATATCCCTGTTTTGCAAAGTCAAAGGTATGGTTGTTCCCACAGATCAAACTTTTTAAATCAACCACATCCATTGAGCTGTTACAGAGTGGACACTTAAATATCGACACTAGTTTGCTAACACGTTCAGCACTTTTTTCTTTTTTGCTTTTTGTCATCGAAAACACCACTATCATTTACCTTAGTTATCTAAAAATGATAATAAAAATAACGTCAATAAAACATTTCTACGCCTTATACGCAACATATCCAATTCATCAATTGCTCAATCAAATGTAAAGCTTTTTCAGGTAGAATCTTTAGCTCATCAAATCGGAGGAAAGATGAGCGTCAAGATAAAAAATAGGATCGCGCTACTTATTTCAGTAATACCGATTACCAGTGGCCGGAGAGCTCTTTTCCGAGGAGTAAACCAGTCTTTAAGTGCACTAGGAAGTAAAGCGAGTGCAAATTTCGGAGTGCCAATCAGCCACGGAAGTAGTAAGATCAGTCCATGATACAAATGTGACTTTTTGTGGAAAGATGTATTCGTACGTTCCCGAATCAAGGATTTCACATAAAATGCTGTACCAAAGAAATAAACAATAACTATTCCCCATAATAGTAACCCATTTGATATGGGATCACCTGAACCGATGACAAAAGCTGCCGGAGCACCAAGAGAAAGGATAGCGATACCGCTCAAATCATTTAATAGGTGACGTTCCTGCTTACGTAACACAAAAAAGATATTTACTACAAACAGAGGTAAGATGATCAAAGCGAACCAGAATAACTCGACATAAACCACTGTGATGGGAACAGCAAAAAGTAATCCAATCGCTGTATAAGTGATGGCCCATGGAAGCATTTGTTTGCGCAGATTAGCATTTCTCAGTTGATTCAACCACGGTGTTGCAGACAAGTATAGAAAGAACCAACCAATCAAAAAAGGAATATGAAGAATGGTTGGATTGGAGAAAACAACACCAAGTGCATAGGGAAGAAAAAACATAACCCAAGTACCGTGTTCCTTTGGTAGGATCAACTTCAACAGATTCACCCCAAATCTGTTTAAAGATCATCTAATTATACTGTACCATTGCAAGGCGTAGCAAAACTGTGACCAATTACTTAATTTAAGGAAACAATGGATAAGACCAAAAAATGCCTAGCTGATTCCCTATCTTTAGGGACAGCTAGGCATTTTACATCATCCAACAAAACCAAGTGCTAACATAGCGGTGGATAACATGCCATCATGAGTCTATATTGATTTTAACTTCTGTCACTTTGCCAGGAGTTATACTTACCGGTGGTATAATCGGGCTTCGATCTTCTCGTTGATCCAGTCGGATCAAATACCGACCGCACGGAAGGCCTGATAACCCAAAGCGTCCATTGCCATCCGTTTTTCGTTCATAAGAGCACCCCTGGCCGACTGGCTGTAACTTAATCACCACACCGTCTGCGGGTTGGCCCATATTCTTAGTAACACTTCCCAAAAGATGCCCTTGTTGAGGATGGTTTTTCCAGGGCATATCGGGAATCTCAGCAGGTTCATCAAAGACCGGCTCTCCGTAAGGATTTGGCTCTGATAAAGCAGAGTAAAACAATTCATTTGCCTCACCATCTTGGTTTGTTACCGCGTAACTGTACAGGCTGACTCCGACAACCCGATTTCCCTTTGATGAAGGTTCTTGAGCTCGCTTAATTTGAGCCAAACTACCAGTGATGGAGTTAAGATAAATCGCAGGTCCCACGGCGATCTGCCGCTCATATTGGTGATCTTTTTCCCAGGTAATCCACTGGTCATACCATTGCTTCTGTTCTGGGACATGCTCCCGATCGTAGTTCATAGGAATAACTAAATCAACACATCCTTCCCGCAACCAGCGATCCCAGTCCTGCATTACTTCCTGCATTGGTGCCGAACGCTGATACTCCTCTAAACTCGTAGGTCCGGCCCCCCAGGCAATGACTGCTACAGAAACCTTTACCTCTTGACGAACTGCAATCGATCGAAGATAAACTTGGCGCATCAAGTTATTTACTTGTTCCCGTCGCCATTCCTTCCATTGCTCATTCTGGGGATCAGGAGTACCCGTTGCTCCTGTCTGAGCCCGGTAACGTTCAAGACTGGTGGGGTTGTAACCCCAGTCGGCTCCCATATACCGCACCAAATCCAAATGAATGCCATCCACATTGTACTCACTTACAACGTTTTCATATTGACGCACGGTGTATTCCACTACATCGGGGTGTCCAGGATCCAAAACATATTCAGCCCCGCTGCGTTCTGTACCGTCGACTCGTGTCATTAACCAATAGTCCCGACCGGTTGCCCCTGGTCCATGCTGATGAAACACATGATCCGGTGATTGCGGCGGTGTAGCTGAGTTCCAAATAGGGAGTGTTGCTAACCAAGCATGAACTTCAATCCGTGGGGTACTGCTGCGGGCTTGATTAATCAAATATTGCAAGGCATCAAAACCCGGTTGCAGGCGCGGATCTTCCGTGCGAGGTTCCAATGCTTTATTGAAATAAGCATCTCCACGCCTCCGTACTTGGGCAATCACAGCATTTGCATTGGCTCGCTTCACATCGGCTAGTAGCTGATCCACTTGTTCAGGTGTTTTTATTCCATCATGAAATGCATCGACCCAAAAAGCACGAAACTCTTGATTCCTTTCTGGACTTGATTCTATCCATTCCTTCATATCATTAGGCTCCTTTCCCATTCCGATAAATTTAATTAGCCAAAGCATTTTATTCCCTTGAAAACTCCGCCAAACGAATTCCAATTTCATCTTCCAATGTTTTTAAGGAAGTCTCCGCATAACCGTTTAGCATGATCGCGTAGGCTAATCGCTCCCCATCTTGACTCTGCACATAACCAGACAGGGCGCTTACATTGGTTAGGGAACCAGTTTTACCACGGAGATTGCCGGCTGCAGCGGTATTAGTCATGCGGGTACGAAGGGTACCATCAACTCCCGCAAGGGGCAAAGAATCCACAAAAGCTGCTTCCGTAGGTTGGGAGGCACTTGCTATCAAGAGACGGATTATTTGCTGAGGTGAGAAGGAGTTGTATCGAGTTAATCCAGAACCATCTTCCAAGGTATAATAGGAACCCAAGCCAAACTGCTTTCCATAGTCAGCGACCACTTTTCTACCAGCGGCTGCACTCCCTACACCGTTCACTTCCCACCCGAGAGTGCGTAGAATCATTTCAGCATAGAAATTGTCACTTACCTTATTTAAATAGTTGATAACTTCTGATAACGGAGGTGAGTAATAGGTTTTAACTAAGGAAGCCCTCTTAGGCTTTGTTCCCGAACGGACGCTGCTATTAGGTGAAAAGGAAATTCCTTCCAGCTCCATCGTCTCCTTCAGGACATATCCTGTATAAAGATGAGGATGGTCAACAGGAACACGGGTGTAATCTCCACTAAAGTCCAGGGGAATACTTCCGGTCAAACGAATTCGATTGGTGCCTCGATCCCTCTCTAAACGGAGCGTTACCTTGGAACCCGCTGGGCCAGTTACCGCCTCATCAATCACCTTCACATAACGGGTTTTCGGAGTCATCTCCAGTCGGATGGGATCCCCCGGCTTGTCTCCTGGTAAATAGTCGAAGCGGACAGTTCCACGATTAATGGCCAAGGCTTCAATCTGTGGCTGATAATAGTAGCTTTCGTCATCCCAAGCCCATCCCTTTCCGTAGGGGTGATCCGTAAATACCCCTTTATCCACCAGAATATTTCCTTCCACACGCCGAATCCCCAATGCTTTGAGATCTCGAGCAATCTGCTCAATGGTCGTTCCCACTTGAACCTGAAGTGAACCCTCAGTGGCAAGAGTGGGGTCGCCATACCCTTTGATAACCAGATCTCCCTTTATGGTTCCCTTTTGAATTGGTCCATCTCGATAAATCTCAGTACGATAGCGATAATCGGCTCCCAAAGCAGCAAGAGCAGCACTGGAGGTAAAAAGTTTGGTGTTGGATGCTGGAGTAAAAAGAAGCTCTTCATCATGGGCATACAGCACTTGCTTTCGATCAAGGGAATATACCATCACTCCGGCAAGTACTCCCCGATATCGGTGGTCTAAAAGTAAGGGATCGATTTGCGAAGAAAGAGGGTACTTTTTTGGTACGGGCACTTCTCCAGGGGTGGGCAACTCGGGATAAGTTGCCATCGCCACGGCCATACGGTCTGCAAGCTTTTGGGCAGAAACACTTTTCTTCACTCCATTCAGCAGAATGGCAAAGGCAAGCTCATCACCATTTCTTGTGGTTACTCTTCCTACCATTCCACTAACTCCGACCATCTCTCCCCACTTAGCTTGTAGATTTTTCTCCGCAGGGGTTCCTTTCATGCGATCTTCAAGTGCTCCCCCAGCTAAAGAGAGCAAGGAAGTGAAGTGTGATTTTGCAGGATGATTCTCCATCGCTTGTAACAATTGAACCAGAGATTGAGGTGAAATTACATTCATCCTGGATAAACCAGAACCATCTTTTTGACGGTAGTTAAGATCGATCCCCTGCTTTCGGGAAAAGTCTCGGATTACCTCAATTCCAGCTTCAGCACTTCCCTCATCAGATCTCTGGGCACCCAACTGTTTTAAGAGCATCTCTGCATAAAAGGGATTATCTTCTTTAATCATCCTCTGTAACAATTTGTCCAAGGTGGCCGATTCAATCCGCTTTACTTCCTTGGCCTGCTTCCCTTTAGTTCCAGTAATCACCTTGGAATGGGGATGAAATTTTATCCCTCTTTTCTTTAATATTTCTTGTAGGAGTGTACCTGTAAAACGAGCAGGATCCTCAACCGTTCTACGTTCCAGTACTCCTTTGTGGTGGACACCAATCTCTCCTGTAATGACTAGTTCATTTTTTCCCAAAGTTCGGTCAATAGTAAGAGAGGCTTTTTTACCGGATACAGTCTTTGCTTGATTTACCACCCGCATATATTCTTTCCCAGGTGTCACTGTAACCCGAGGAGGTTTCCCAATACGATTAGGCTCTACCTTCACTGCCACAGTATTTCCTTCCACAGACAGAGCTCCAATTTGTGCGCTAAATGGATAAGGTTCCTGATCCCACATCCAACTTTCTCCCAAGCGGACATCATCAAAAAAGGTATCATCCACGACAATATTTCCTTGCACCCTTCGAATCCCTTTTTTCCGCAACGCTTCTGCAAACCGCTCCAAATCTTTCATCTGGAGTGTGGGATCACCATAGCCCTTGAGAACAATATCTCCCTTTAAAATCCCACCAGGGGATAAGGTACCGTCGATATATAGCTTCGTAGGAATACGCATCTTTTGTGACAACTGATCAAGTAGTGTGGCAGCCAACAATAGTTGCATAGAGGTTCCAGGAACAAATGTTTTTTCCCCTCGTAACTCCGCTAGCACTTCCCCACTATTTAGGGAGACTACTTTATACCCTACGATCATTCCCCGGGTCGCCGGATCTTTTTTAAGCTCCTCCACATAATATCGCAATGTTCGCTCCAAGAGGTCTTCTTGTGGAGTTGCCTTTACTTCTAAGGTAGGTATGGCCATCCCTGAGATCAGCAGAGAGAGGATCGTAAATAGCGGAATGAAACGTAACCAGCCCTTCATGTTTTACCTCCCTAGAAATGTTTTTTGATACTGATAACAATCGTTGAAGATTGCCCAATAGATTGGCACTGTAATCTGTAGGACAGGAGTAGATACCTACACCATGCGATAGGTCCTGTTCTGTTTCAAGAAACTCGCAAGCTCTTTATATCATTTTCTATAAATTTCTTCCATAACCTTCTATTCGCAGTTGGCTTTTTTAAGCTACCTTTTCTCTACCCATCTAAAGACTCGTTCTAACCATCGTAGGAAGCGAAACGGCCCACTGCTCAGTGGACCGTCACATTTTCCCCTTTATCTCTTACTTTTTCTTCTGTCGCCACTCCTCATATGAGAGGCGAGGCATAGAGAACATCTCTCCCAATTTCCCATACGTTGTACCTGCCAACCGGCCAATAGGATCCAAAGTCTCTGTATCAATCCTTCCCTCAAAGAGCAGCTCATCCTGTACATGGAACATGACTACTTCCCCTATAATCAAGTCTGCATTGGGGGAAACCGATGTTCCTCCCAAGGGGATCATCTTGTGGAGAATGCATTCCATTTGTATTTTGGACTCTGCAATCCGGGGGACCTTTACTCGTGCACTGGGAAGCAAAGTGAAACCAACAGTATCCACTTCACTAATTTCGGGAGGAAAATCTGTAGCCGTCTCATTCACTTGAGCCACATTATCACTATCTACAACGTGGACAACAAATTCGCCCGTTTCCTCTATGTTACGCGCAGTATCCTTCTGGACATTACCTGGTTTACGCATTGCCGTCACACTAATCATCGGTGGTTCGGTACTAACCACGGTAAAAAAACTGAAGGGGGCAGCGTTCACAACCCCATCTTTGCCCATCGAAGAGACGAAAGCAATTGGACGGGGCAAAACACTGCCAATAAGTAACTTATAATTATCATGTTTTGTTTGCTTTGTGGGATCAATTTGCAACCCAATCATCCTCTTTTACTGAACTTAGAAATCATTTCTTCGGTAACCAGCTAGTAATGTATGATTCATCCTCAATCTCTCGAGCTGCTTGGGTAACATAGAGAGGACGAAAAGTATCCACCATGACAGCAAGCTCTTCGGTTCTTGTTTTACCAATACTGGCTTCCACCGTTCCAGGATGGGGACCGTGAGGTAGGCCACTTGGATGCAGAGTGATAGAACCTTCCTCAATCCCCTTGCGGCTCATAAAATTCCCCTTCACATAGTATAGCACTTCATCACTGTCCACATTGCTATGCCAATAGGGGGCAGGAATCGCTTCTGGATGATAATCATACATTCGTGGTACAAAGGAACAGACCACAAAATTAGGACCGGCAAAAGTCTGATGGACAGGTGGCGGTTGATGAATCGATCCTGTAATCGGTTCAAAGTCGTCAATATTGAAAATCCAAGGGTATAAGTATCCATCCCAGCCGACCACATCTAAAGGATGAAAATCATAATAATAGGCATGCAGCTGATTCCTTGCCTTCACACGTACCTCAAAGGTTCCCTTCTCATCCTTTGGCTCCAATATCTGAGGAACACGAATATCCCGTTCACAAAAAGGACTGTGCTCCATTAATTGCCCATACTCGTTGCGGTAGCGTCTCGGTGTTGTAATCTCTCCAGTGGATTCAATCACCAGAAAGCGAGTTTTCTCACTGCTAGGTACAATCCGATATGTTGTCCCAATAGGAATCACAATGTAGTCTCCACTCCGGTAGGGTAAGGTACCGAAGATGGTCTCCACCACACCTTCGCCCTCGTGGACAAACAATACTTCATCTCCATCACTATTGCGAAAAAAATAATCCATCTTCTCTGTGGGCTGGGCAACTGCCAAGGCTACATCCTCATTGACCAATAGATGGACACGTCCCTCAATGGGATCTCCCCCTGCTTTAACCCCAAAAGTTTTTAAGTGGCGGTGCCGGTTAGCTCCCTGCTCCTCCAATTTAGGGATCCAGTCACGCAATTTTTCTGCACGGTGAAGTTGCGTCGGAGGATTGATGTGATATAAAATTGATTGCCTTCCTGAAAACCCTTTGGTTCCCATCACCTGTTCACTGTATAGGGTCCCATCATCTTTCCGAAACTGCGTATGCCGTTTATGAGGGATTTTCCCAAGTCGATGATAAAATGGCATCCTATATCCCCTTTCCTCTGGTTAGATTTAAATAAAATATTGACCTCCTAGAAGAATAGAGTTGTGATAAACCTTCGTAAGATTCTGCCCTCTAAAAGATCAAGGAAATTAGAATGCAGCTCCTCTAGCACCAAAGGCGCAACAGCACGAATTGGAATAATATTCCCAGATCTTAGAAAGCACACCGTTTAAGATTAAAACAACACTACGGATGATTTTACTAAATAACCAGGCTTTCTAAGTTTCTTCTCTCTATTGTATCAAATCTGACTAGAAAATTGCTTTATTGCGAACAATCATTAAAATGTAGATGTAACGGTCAAATTCATCCCAAAATATGCTACATGATTGGCTTCCCAAATTGAAAAGGAGGTTCATTGATTGTCACTCCTAAACTTCATGCTAAATGTAATATTGATCATCTTACTGATCATTCTGTGGAACCGGTACCGCCAGCTTTCGATTAAGGTGGAAAGCCAGAAAAAAGAGTTACAAGATCTTCGTTCCATCATCAAAACAATAAAAGAGTACTTAGCAGCGCCTGAGGAAGAAAAGAAGGAGTTAGCTAAGGTATTGACACCCCCACTGGCGAGGGATCCTTCGGATACCAAAGTTGAAAAGGAAACCTTGTCTGTGGCATCGGAACCAATGGAGGAGAAGGAGTCATCTATGATTGAGGCTTCTGATCAATCTGATGAGAAGACTTCCCTTACACCTTCCCTTAGGGAAGAGAAAAAGGCATCTGACGTGGCCGCTACATCAGAAAGCGAAAAAACTCAGCAACCAGAGATTGCTGCAATGAGTCAATCAGAGATTTTTAAACCCTCCAAAACCGAGAAGGAAACGGTTCCCAACTTATCAAAGACAACCGAAGAGAAAGAGATACCACATGAAAAAACACCGAGTATACCTAATGAGGAAAAAACTCTTGAGCCTCCACATGATACAGAGAAAAGCGCTCCAGACTTGGCTGCCGCATCGGGAAGCGAAGTGGCACTTCCAATACCAGAGGTGGCCACAATTAGCAAACCCAAAGCACCAAAACCAAAAAGTCCGATTGATTGGGAACTTTTAATCGGTGGAAAATGGTTAAATCGGATTGGCGCATTGGCACTGTTTTTTAGCTTAGCATTTTTCCTTAAGTATGCCTTTGACCAAAACTGGTTAAATGAAATTGTTCGTGTTTGCTTAGGAGGAGTAACAGGACTCGCCCTTCTTTATGGAGGTTACCGTACCCGTCGAAACAAACTGTCCATTTTTGCCCAAGGGCTTGTAGGAGCCGGAATCGCAATTTTATACGTCACTGTCTATGCTTCCTTTAATTTTTACCATCTCATACCACAAAGTTTTGCTTTACTGCTCATGTCAGGGGTAACCATACTCGCTTTTTACCAAGCCATGAAGTACAATTCCCTTGCCGTCGCTTTGCTTGGCTGGATGGGTGGTTTTCTAACACCCTTTCTCATTAGCACCGGAGAGGCAAGCACGGTTGGACTATTTACCTATCTGTCTTTTCTTGTGATTGGCATCCTACTTCTGCTTATCCGAAGGGACCAATGGATTATTTTATATCCCTTATCCGTAATCACAACTTATCTGATTTATGGGGCTTGGTTCCTTTTACATTACCAACCTGAGCTGTTTTTCTCCAGCACATTCTTTCTCATCCTATTCTGGGGAATGTTTCTCTTTTTTGATCTACGGGGAATTATACACCAGATTTTGTCTTATCCAATCCTGCGACGCATCTTTTCCGGGATGAACGCAGCTTTCTTTTCCCTTTACTTAACGGCACTCATCCGATCGGTTTTCCCAGTATGGGATGGTGTGACAACACTTACGATCGGCGCACTCTATTTGGTGATGGCCCAGGTTCTTAAAAAACGAACAGTGGCCCATCCTGTGACAATCCAACAATACACATTGACGGCAATTCTTTTTGCCACAGTAGCAACAATTCAAGAGTTTTCCGGTTATACGTTATCCATCATTTTTTCCTTGGAAGCACTCGCCCTGACCTGGTACGGAATTCGCACCCAAAGTCGATATTTATGGATTACTGCACTGTGGATCTTTGGAATCACGCTGATCCAACTCAATATTCAGGTAGGCATCGAATCTCTTTTTGGTGAACCCTTCAACCCGATTTGGAATATGCAAACCTTGGCCTTTTTTACCTTGGCGATCTCCCTAGGAATAGCTGCTTTCTTGTTTCAGCGCTCGACAGGCATTTCTCGCTATATCTCTAAAAGCTTACAATTGGCAGCGATCTTCGTACTCACTCTATGGGCCATCCTAGAATTCACAGGCTTCATTCTTACGATTCTACTTGCTTTAGCAGCATTGGCCCTTATTTTCTACGGACTTCAGTTACAAGGTCGCCACTTATGGATTGCAGGACTCAGCCTCTATGGGCTCACAATCCTCCAATTATGGATTCGGATTGGGATTAGATCTTTCTCCAATGAGCCCATCGTGCCTGTATGGAACATGCAATCATTAGCCTTTTTCATCCTGATCGGATCCCTTGTAGTCGCTTCATTTCTACTCCAGCGAAAAGCACAGTCATTTACTTTTATTCCGAAGGGACTCCATCTGGGATCAGCCTTTCTCTTCTTCCAGTGGAGTACTTTGGAGTTCTCAGGTTACGCACTTACCCTGATTCTTTCACTGGAAGCCTTACTTCTTGTCTGGTATGGCATACGAACACAAGGAAACTATCTAAGGATTACAGGGTTGAGTATTTTTGGAATCACAATCCTCCAATTATTCATTACACTCGCCTTACAGTCCATACCGGAATCACCACAAAATCCGGTTTGGAATATGCGAACGCTTGCTTTTTTTACGCTTACTGCATCACTTCTTATATCATCATTACAATTTCGGCGTCTTGGAACTTCTGGAGCACTGATCATTCACAAGGTTCTCCAATTTATCTGGATCTTTCTGATTCTAATTTGGAGTATCCTGGAATTCTCCGGCTTTGCCCTTAGCTTACTATTTGCCTTACAAGCTTTGGCTTTGGTTTGGTACGGAATCCGCCTTCAAAGTCGTTCGATCTGGGTCACAGCCATCAGCCTATTTGGGATTTCAATCTTCCACCTGCTGGTTCAGACCGCAATGGAATTGGCACTACCACAAGAAAGATTTGTTCCCTTATGGAATATAAAATCTTTAGCCTATGGTGTCCTGATCAGCTCACTGATTCTAACGACCTTCTTATTCCGTCGCCTCGGTAAACCATCCATAACAATAGTCCAAAATGGCCTCCATCTTGTATGGACGATCCTGCTTTATATTTGGTGTACCGTAGAAGTCCAACAATGGTTTCAATCCCTGGCTTTAGGTGCCAGCGGAGACCGATGGATGCACTTTAACTATATCTCGCGATTTGCAACGACACTCCTATGGTTACTGTGTGGGATTCTAGTAAACTGGATTGGTCTTAAACTTCGTAACAAAATTCTCTTTTTGGTCGGTTGTGGAGGCTACTTCCTTGCAGCGGCCTTTTCGGCACTTTGGTCTCTGTTCCTTCCACCAATCGCCCTTTTCACCCCCATTCTCAATCTTCGCTTTCTAGTTGTACTATTGATTGCAATTGGGGGAGTGATGTTAGGTAAATGGTTAAACCACATTCCATTGATGAAGAGAGTAAAGCTGTGGTCCATGATTTTACATCTGGGAATTGCTCTTATCCTTTTTGAACTAATCTCCGTTGAAATACGGGACGGATTTGCAAAGACTCTATTTCTTTTAAGCCCCAGGGGTGGGGAAGAAATCCTACAAATCGAGAATATGAAGCAACTTACGATTTCACTGGCTTGGATTCTCTATTCATTTATCCTAATGGTGCTTGGTATCTGGCGCAAAACAAAAACCATGCGCATTCTCGCTTTTAGTCTCTTTGGGCTAAGTATCCTAAAAATCTTTATTTTTGACCTTGCTTTCCTTGATACCTTATACCGCATCTTTTCTTTCATGGTACTCGGCTTCATCTTATTGGGAGTCTCCTACGTATACGGAAAGTACCGCGATCGGTTTAGAATCACCAAAGAGTAGTAATGAAGGAGAGTATACTGCAATTTTTGATCTCTTTCGGAGCAGTATACTCCCTTCTTTTTTTAGCTTCTTTCATCCCCTTTTGCTGCAATACTCTTGGGTTTCAAATGAATAATTTTTTAGGAAAAATAGTACAAGCTAACTATTGTCTTGGGAATTGCCTTTATTTATAATTAATTCATAAATTTACCATAACAGCTCTAAGAAACGTTTCTTATAGGTTAAAGCGAATGCACCAGCATCTCCAAACCCAATTCAATGAAGGAGGGTTTATCATGAAGATGAAGGTGTTTCGCCTGACTGCTGTGTTCCTCTCCGTCTTTTTGCTTTGTGGCTCCCTCGCCCTTGCTGCCCCAGGTGACCTGGACAGGATTAAAGCCAAGGAAAAGAACCAGGTCTCCCAATCCTCAGAATTAGTGATCAAGAAAGTTCCCAACAGCAAACTTTTCAGTAATTTGCAGGAGCGACTCAAATCTGCTAAGGCCGAAGAAAAAATGCCTGTTATCATCACCTTCTCTGAAAAAAATCAAACAAAAAACAAACAAGTTCTGCAAAATAGGGTAGCTTCTTTTTCCGCTGATATGGTTTACAAAAATATCCCCGCGATCGCTACAAAACTAACAAAAAAGCAAATTGAAGCAGTTGCCTCACTACCTGAAGTAAAGCAGATTGAATACGATGAGCCGGTTCATGCCACAATGCAGACCGCCAATCACTGGTCAGGAACAGAAAAAGCCCGTGCCGATTTTGGTATTACAGGAGACCGGGATGGAAATCAGAATAGCTACTCCAAAGATGACGTTGTAATCGCGGTAATTGACACGGGGATTGATGCCAATCATGTCGATCTTAGTGGTGGAAAAGTGATTGGTTGGCGAGATTTTGTCAACAATCGGACAAGCCCTTACGATGACCAAGGTCATGGCACCCATGTAGCTGGGATTGCCGCTGGATCTGGAGCCGGAAATGCGGCATACAAAGGAGTAGCCCCTGGCGCAGCCTTGGTGGGGATTAAAGTACTTGATCGAAATGGCAGTGGCACCATGAGCAACGTAATTGCAGGGATCGACTGGGCCATTTCCAACAAAGATACCTACGGCATCGATATTATCAACATGAGTTTGGGAACCACAGGTAGTTCTGATGGACGTGATGCCACTTCCCAAGCAGCCAACCGCGCCGCTGATGCAGGGATTGTCGTCGCTGTCGCAGCGGGGAACAGTGGACCAGCAAAGCAAACCATTGGATCACCCGGAGCTGCTGAGAAAGCTCTTACCGTTGGAGCCATGGCAGACCCAGGAAAAGGCGGCTTTAATCTCGCCAACTTCTCCAGTCGTGGACCAACGGCTGATGGACGAAACAAGCCGGATATCGCCGCTCCCGGATATCAGATCAATGCAGCCCGTGCCAACAGTGGAAACGGCTATGTCGCATACAGTGGTACAAGCATGGCAACTCCTTTTGCCGCTGGTACCGTGGCGCTAATGCTTGCCGCCAACCCTTCCCTTTCTCCTAATCAAGTAAAGTCGATGCTGGCTTCAACCAGTCAAGACTGGGGTCCTGCTGGAAATGATGTAGATTATGGTGCCGGAAAGTTAGATGGCTATGAAGCGGTCAAAGCTGCTGGAGGGTTTAGTGGAACAGGCCCATCACTTCCCAACCACCTTCACCAAGCAGGAAACCTCTCTGGCACCGGTGCAGCCCATGAATGGAAATTTGATGTCACCAATACCAGTGAACCCATCTCCATCACCATGATTATTCCCAACTGGCGAAGCTACTTTTTCTTCTGGGGTCGCCCCGATTTTGATATTTACCTATATGACCCCTCAGGAAGACAAGTAGCAAGCTCTACAAGCTCCTCTCGCCAGGAGACGATTACCTTCAACCCAACGCAAACAGGTACCTATACGCTAAGAGTTTATTCCTACGCAGAGGGTGGCGATTACTTCTTCGATATCAGCGCCCATGCCTCCAATCTCAGACAATAAAAAAAGTCCCTCCACTTCTCCGGAGGGACCTTTTTTATTGCAGTTCATCTCGTAGTTGTCGGGCTTGGACTGGCCAATCGGTAAAAAAGCCGGCACATTGCGCTTGAATCAACTTCTTCATGTGATTTGGATCATTTACTGTAAAGGGGCGCACTGGCATTCCTGCTTCAGCGGCTCCCCTTAACAATTCCGGTTGTGCCACAGGCAAATAGCAGTGCAAACCTTGAGCACCAATTCCTTTGGCATACTCCCAGGGTTGATACAGGCCTTCCATAAACAAAATCGCCGTCTCAATTGCAGGATTTAATTGACGCACTTCTACCAAGCTATAATGATTAAAAGAGGAGATAATTACCCGATCTTCCAATTTAAAATGCGCTATCTGTTCCAGCACCTGGGGAACTAATCCGGAATAAGGCCTCAATCCTATTTTTAATTCAATATTTAAGAATAATGATGTGTCTTTCGCCCAAGCCAATACTTCCTCCAAGGTGGGAATTTGCTCCCCTTGGAAAGAAGGATCCTTCCAGCTACCTGCATCCAACTGCTTCAACTCTTCTAAGGTGTGCTCAAAAACCCACCCTTTACCATCTGTGGTGCGATCCACTTTCCGATCGTGGATGACCACAGGAACCTGGTCTTTGGTTAAATGAATATCAAGTTCCAGTCCATCTGCCTCTTGCTCTGCTGCCTTTTGAAAAGCAAGAAGTGTATTTTCTGGATACTCTCCCGATGCCCCTCTATGGGCAAAAATCATTGTCCTTACCTTTTCTTTTTTCATCTTTTTCTCCTATATTTTTTAATATTTTTTTAAAAGGGTGAAGGCATTTTGCCTTTAGAACAACCCTTTTTTATCTTCCCTCTTGATTTTAGCGAAAAATTGTAGTTTAATCTAGATAGGCAACTGCATATACACGGGAGCTTGGAGGAGCCAGGCTGAGAGGGCGGGACATCTACGCCGACCGTTAAACCTGATCTGGGTAATGCCAGCGTAGGGACTTGAAATCGGACACAGATAGTGGATAATCTGTGTCATGTAAACCGTGCGCTGATGTACGGTTTTTTTGTTTCCCATCCTTTTTGCAACTTTCCGGCGATTCCGAAGATCATCCTCCCGTGCAGGCAGCCAATAATCACTGAGGAGGAAAATCTATGTTGGCAAAGCAACCCCCGTTCCCCAACAGTCGTAAAGTATACGTAACCGGTTCACGTGAGGACATTCGTGTCCCAATGAGAGAAATTCATCTCTCCCCATCTCAAGGGATTCTGGGAAAGGAGGAAAATCCACCGCTCACCGTTTATGACACGAGTGGCCCTTATACAGATCCGAATCTCTCTCTAAATCCCCGTGAGGGTCTCCCTCCCCTTCGCCAAAAATGGATTTTGGAGCGTGAGGACACCCAATATGTAGAACAGACTCGATCAGAACAGAAAGGCTACTCTGGGATGAAAGGGTTAAAACGAAAACCCTTGCGGGCCAAGACAGGACATCGGGTTACCCAGCTTCATTATGCCCGGAAAGGAATCATCACACCAGAAATGGAGTTTGTTGCCATTCGCGAAGGAGTCGAACCTGAGTTTGTCCGACAAGAAGTGGCCGCAGGTCGAGCCATTATTCCTGCGAATATTAACCACCCGGAAAGTGAACCGATGATTATCGGAAAGAATTTCCACGTCAAGGTAAATGCCAATATCGGCAATTCTGCGATTACTTCCTCCATAGAAGAAGAGGTAGAAAAAATGATCTGGGCGACTCACTGGGGAGCAGACACGGTCATGGACTTGTCTACGGGAAAAGACATTCACAGGACACGGGAGTGGATCATTCGCAACTCTCCAGTCCCTGTAGGTACTGTTCCAATTTACCAAGCATTAGAAAAAGTAGATGGTAAACCAGAGAATTTGACCTGGGAGATTTATCGAGAAACATTAATTGAGCAAGCGGAACAAGGGGTTGACTATTTCACCATTCATGCCGGTGTACTCTTGCGCTATATTCCGCTTACTGCAAACCGGGTAACAGGCATTGTCTCCCGTGGTGGTTCCATTATGGCTGCCTGGTGCCTCGCCCACCATCAAGAAAATTTCCTCTATACCCACTTCCGCGAAATTTGTGAAATCCTTCTTTCCTATGATGTGGCAATTTCTTTGGGTGACGGCCTTCGTCCAGGTTCCATTGCTGATGCCAATGATGAAGCTCAATTTGCTGAATTACGTACATTGGCTGAACTTACGAAGATTGCATGGGAATATGATGTCCAAGTAATGATTGAAGGACCAGGACATATCCCAATGAACAAGATTAAAGAAAATGTGGATATCCAACAAGCTTTGTGTAGTGAAGCTCCTTTTTATACCTTGGGCCCCCTTACTACCGACATTGCTCCAGGATACGATCATATTACCTCAGCGATCGGAGCAGCGCTTATTGCCTGGCATGGTACAGCAATGCTCTGCTATGTTACACCTAAAGAACACCTGGGACTACCCAACAAGGAGGATGTTAAAAAAGGTGTGATTGCCTACAAAATTGCAGCCCATGCTGCTGATTTGGCGAAAGGACATCCCAGAGCCCAACAGCGGGATGACGCTCTTTCTAAAGCCCGCTTTGAATTTCGCTGGAACGATCAATTTAATCTCTCCCTCGATCCCGAACTCGCCCGTTCCTACCACGATGAAACACTCCCAGCTGAACCTGCAAAAACTGCTCACTTCTGCTCGATGTGTGGGCCAAAGTTTTGTAGTATGCGGATCACCCAGGATATACGGAAATACGCCAAGGAACAGGGGATAGATCCACAAGAGGCGCTACAACAAGGAATGCAAAAAAAAGCCAATGAATTTCGCAAAAGTGGTGCGCAGATTTACCGTTAAAAAAATAACCGTCGATTCCCGAAGGAATCGGCGGTATTTTTCTTACATCACAATACCTCCATCCACATGGAGAACAGTGCCATTAATGTAATCAGCCTCATCAGAAGCAAGAAATAGATAAGCATTGGCTACATCAGCAGGCTTACCCAACCTACCCACAGGGATCTGTTTCTTTAGCCGTTCCAGCACTTTTTCAGGAACCCGAGCTACCATCCCTGTCTCAATAAATCCTGGGGCAATGGCGTTCACACGAATCCCATAACGAGCCAATTCCTTGGCCCAAGTCCGTGTCATCCCAATCACTCCTGCCTTGGTAGCAGCATAGTTGGTCTGACCTATATTTCCATATACTCCAGAGACAGAGGATGCAGTAATGATCCGTCCATATTGCTGCTTTTTCATCTGCGGAACGACAGCTTGGGTGCAATAAAAAACCCCACTCAAATTTACATCGATCACCCGTTGCCATTGCTCTGGTGTTAATTTATCCAGCATACTATCTGCTGTAATCCCTGCATTGTTGATCAGAATATCGATCCGCTGGAAACGATTGACGACAGTTTCCACCATTCGATTTACACTCTCGGCATCCGTTACATCAAGGGCATAAAAAAGCGCATCAGCCCCACTCTCCCGTAACTGAGCCACCGCTTCTTCTCCTGTAGTCTCGTCCCGATCTGCAATCACCACCCGTGCCCCTTCTTTAGCAAAGGTGGAAGCAGTTTCTCGTCCAATCCCACATGCCCCACCTGTAATAATCGCAACGCGATCTTTTAAGCGCATATGGATCTTCCTTTCATATTTCCGATTCACATTTAATTCTTATACTTACTCCACGAGAATGGGAGTGATCGGGCAACCCCGCACCAAAAGTAATGTTAGCGCAAGAAGAACTGCTCTACTCGACACTCCCTTGGTCCCACTTTTAATCCGGTATATCGCCTTCAATGTCCCTTTTGTTACGTCTTAAGAGAAATCTACCGTAAAAAATTCTCTACCTCTTCTACTAATCGATCCAGTTGCTCCACCTGTGGAGAATGTCCACACTGCTCCAACAGTACCATTCGGGCATTCTCCCCTATATCTTCCAAAATCTCATTTGCCATTTTCTCAGTAACGAGCAGATCATTTTTCCCCTGTATTAGCAACACAGGCATCGTGATCTTATGTACTTCTCCAGTACCCTGCACCAATCCATTGTGATGATCACTGATATTGAAGATGTTTAAAGCATGATAAACATCCACAAGATTACGTTGGGTCATTATTTCTTCCAAATAGATATCATACCGTTTCTCATCAGGCTTCTTATGAAAATAAATCATTGTATCCCACAAATTTCGGAGAAAATCTTTGTCTCGATTGCGATAGGCCGCTTCGATCGGTTGAGCGCGTAGTGGATCCTTTTCGATTTCTTCCCGTGTTTCTAGTCGCTTAATCGGCTGTCCTTTTTCATCATAACTATAAATCGGATAACCTCGAGTTGAAGCAGAGGCGAGCAATATCAGCTTGTCCACTTGATCAGGGTAATTGGCAGCAAATTGCATCGCAACCCCGCCCCCCATGGACCATCCCATCAGAGAAAACTTTTTCAGTCCTAGGACATCCGTAAATTGCTTTAAATCCTCCGCAAAATCCTTTAAGGAATGAATCCGCTGATTGTAGGTAGAGGTCCCAAAACCTCGTTGATCAACAGCAATCACCCGAAAGCGGGAATCGATTTTCTCCATCAATACATCCCAATGCTGGGAGGTGCTCATATTCCCATGAACCAGAAGCAGGACATGATCACCGCCCTCTCGCTCCCGGTATCCCAGTGTTTCTCCATTCGCTAATTGCACAGATCGAAGATGAACCATTCTATTCACCCCTTTTCACTTATTGAGCTCCCCAGCGAATGGTGGTGGCTCCCCATGCATAGCCAATCCCCGCACTTACCAAAACCACCACGTCTCCATCTTTAATCTTACCTTGCCGGAGACCTAATTGGAGAGATAAAATTTGGTCGATCTGGCCAATATGGCCATAATGATCCAAATAGATACTCTGTTCTTGAGATAGCCCCAATTCTTGTAAGATTGCATCATGGGCCGACCGTTTCATGTGTAGAATGCCAAGGTAATCGATGTCTTTTTCTGTATATCCGCTTTTCTCCAATGAAGTGCGGATCGCTAAAATAAAGTTGCGCAGGGACTTTTCTTCCAATCGCTTTTTCATCCCGGCAGGATCCGGCACATCGAGATAGTGGAGTCCTTGTTCCAATGCCTCTGCAGATAAAGGTTGCTTGGTCCCTCCCGCAGGAACGATCACATCTTCAGAGAAGGATCCATCACTAATAAGATGGCTAGCCAACAACTGGTTGGCTTCGTATCCTTTTTGGAGTAACAAGGCACCACCGCCTGCACCTAAATTATATAAGAACCGGGTGCGTGGATTGTGGTAGTCCACAAGATCCACATTTCGGTATCCTCCTGCCAGCAGTACCGTTTTAATCGAATCGTCGGCCATCAACAAGCTCTGTGCCAATTTCATTCCCAAAATCGCCGTCCCGCACCGCAGTGCCGTATCGAAAGCCCAAGCATTGGTCGCCCCGATTTCGTGCTGTAACTTAATCCCTGCTGTCCATACAGGATACTCTTTATGCTCCTCACCAATATAGATGACAACATCGATCTCTTTAGGATCGATCCCTGCTTGAGCTATCGCCTCTTTAGCCGCTTTGACACCCATATTGCAGGCATGATCATCTTCTCCAGGAATTGGTTTTTCAATAATCCCCATTTTCTTTTTGACTACTTCAGGGGGTAGGTCCGCCAGTCTTGCAATCGCCTCTCCTGTCATTCGCTCTTCTGGAAGATAGACTCCTACCCCTGCGATCCCAATCGACGCACGCAAAACCTTACTCCCCTTCCATTCCAATGGATTTTTTGATATATTGAAAAGCTTCCTCTAAGCGACAGAAGGAAACTTCATTTTGCTCTTGAACATGTGTTACCTTAATCCGCCATTGCTCTTTTTCTTGATCCAGTGGGCAAAAACGGAGGACAAAGGAAGTGACTTCCTGTTCTCCATGTTTCACATTTTTCGCTCCTTCCATCGATCCGCCAGCCGTTGAATGCTTCCCACAATCCCTTGTGGGAAAAACCGGACTGCAAGGATATAAATGATCCCAAATAGAATAATCCACCGCTCAAATAACCAATGTACCTGAGCAAGATCTGTCAGCCAATCATGAGCAATCTGAATCAAAGCAGCTCCAATAATACTACCGACCAGTGTGCCAACACCACCAATGATCGTCATTAACAAACCATCAAGGGTTATATCCACCCCGAATACCCCGGTGTTGACAAAGCGCAAGGCCAACCCGTACATTAGTCCAGCCAATCCAGCTACAATCCCCGCCACGATATTAGAGATCACTTTATAATGGAGTACTCGATAGCCAAGGGATTCTGCCCGTTGTTCATTTTCACGGATAGCTTGTAGTATCCGACCTAGAGGAGAAAGGGTAAACCGCCGTAATAAGAGGAACCCTCCTACCATAAAGAAAAAGGCGATATAGTAAAAAAGTTGCCGATCCATCAACCATTCAGGAATTGAAAAGGTAAATCCGTCATTGCCCATAGTTAGAGAGCGCCACTTTTCCGCTCCCACCTGAAACAGTCCTGCAACGGCCAAGGTTAACATGGCATAGAAGTGACTTTTTAACCGCAGTGTAACCACACCTAGCACATAGCCAAGTAAGGCACACAAAATAACCGTCACCAGTATGGCCATAAGCAAAGAAAAGAGTGATTCATCCTGACGGTTCATCCAAATTCCCACAGTATAAGCACCTAAACCAAAAAACATTGCATGCCCAAAGGAGATAATGCCTGTATACCCCAACAGCAAATCATAACTCATCGCAAAGACAGCGAAAATAAAGATCTGAGTCATCAAAATCAAGGTGCTGCGGGAATCATTTACCAAGGGTAAAATGAGCAAAATTGCTGCAATTATGCCATACCAAATAGGTGGTGCTGTCAGTTTGCGGATCATTGCTGTACCCCCTTTGCTCCAAATAAGCCTTGGGGACGAAAGATTAAGACCAATAGCATTAAGAGTAAGTTAACGGCCAATGAGAGGTCGGGTACATAATAATTCATAAAAGCTCCTGCCAAACCGACGATGACCGCTGCCAATGCAGAACCAGGAATACTTCCCATACCACCAATCACTACGACGATAAAAGCTAAGATCGCAAACTCCATCCCCATATCCGCATGGATCACCCCGGAATAGGGTCCCAAGAGCGCACCTCCTAAAGCTGCAAGTGCGGCTCCCAGCATAAAAACGATCATAAATACACGACGGATATCAATGCCTAGGGCTTGTACCATTTCTGGATCACTTACCCCAGCTCGAACAATGAGTCCCAACTTCGTCCGTGTCAACAATAATTGGACACCGATAAGAACGAGTAGGCCCACAAGAATCACCAGCAAGCGGTACTTGATAATGATGAACCCACCTACTTGCCAACTACCCGCCAATAATTCTGGAGGATGGGAACTTAATTGGTTTGGTCCCCAAACTACTTTTAACATTTCTGATAAGACCAACATCACACCTACAGTGATCAATATTTGCTGCATGGTATTACCGTATACTGGGCGGATAATCCAACGTTCCATTAATCCCCCCAATATAACCCCGACAATCACAGCACAAATTACACCGATGGTAAAACTACCTGTCTGGGCATAGACCCATACCCCTGTATAAGCTCCCCAGGCAAACATTCCACCATGGGCAAAATTAAGCACATGCATCAGCCCAAAAATAAGTGTAAGACCGGCGGCGAGCAAAAAAATTAACATGCCCGTCGCCAATCCATTTAAGGTTAAGTTAAACAGTACATCCACTGGCCTCCCCTTCCTTCTTTAAGCAATCCCCAACCATTTTCGCTTCAGTTCTTCATTTTGTGCCAATTCTTGCATTGAGCCACTCAATTGCGTCTGACCATTGTCCAAAATATAAAACCGATCTCCCAAAGCGCTAGCCATTGCAAAATTTTGTTCTACTAAAAGGATGGTGGTGTGATCCTTGATTTCCTTCAACGCATCCACCACCTTGTCCACCACGACAGGAGCCAATCCTTTACTAGGCTCATCCACCAGTATCAATGGATTATTCTGGACTAAAGCCCGTGATAAAGAGAGCATCTGCTTTTGCCCACCACTTAAATTTCCTGCTTTTCGCTCCCAAAAGGATTTTAAATCAGGAAATAAATCCAAAATCCAGGCCAAGCGATCCTTTGTCTCTGCATCTTCCTTATGCATCGCGACCTTAATATTCTCTTCGACGGTCAAATCAGCAAATATCCCTTGATCCTCTGGGACATAGCCAATCCCTTTCTGGGCGATCGCATGGGTAGGCAATTGATGAATCGCTTCTCCCTGGAAGATGATCTGGCCCTTTGCCGGTGGTGTCATACCCATAATGGTCCGAAGTGTTGTTGTTTTTCCCGCACCATTTCGACCCAAAAGCACTGTCACTTGGCCTGCAGGTACCTCTAAGGAAACTCCCTGTAGGATATGGTGCTGATCGATATAAGTTTCAATCTGTTCCACTTTAAGAAGCATCGTGTAATCCCCCAAGATAGGCCTCTTGTACGCGCTCATTCCGTAAAATTTCATCAGGTGAACCCTCGGCCAGCAGTTGTCCATTGAATAGAACCATCAAAGAATCAGATAAATCTAGGACCATCTCCACTTTATGCTCAATCAAAATAATTGTCCGATTCTCCTGTTTCAGCCCTCGGATTACTTCAATAATGGCAGGCACCTCTTCCAAAGACATTCCCGCCGTAGGCTCATCTAAGAGAAGTACCTCACTATCTAAAGCGAGTAACATGGCAATCTCTAACTTCCGTTTCTCACCATGGGTAAGGTTTTTGGCCAAAAAGTCACTCTTATGATCTAACATCACCTTCTCCAAGATCTGATGAGCACGTTCTTCTAACTTTCTATACTTTTTGAAATGGAACAACAGCTGGTAATGGATTCCCGCCTGGGATTGAACCGCAAGACGCACATTTTCTAGTACTGTGAGATTGGGAAAAACATTGGTAATCTGAAAGGAACGTCCAATCCCCAGACGTGTTCGGGCGTCGGGGGATCGATGAGTAATATCGATCCCCTTGAACCAGACTTCTCCTTTTGTCGGCTTTAATTGGCCGCTAAGAAGATTGAAGAAGGTTGTTTTGCCCGCACCATTAGGCCCAATAATAGATTTCAACTGATTTTTCGGAAAACCGGTGGTTACTCCGTTTACAGCAACATGACCGCCAAAAGAAACTGTAAGATCTTTAGTCTCAAGTATATACTCCACTGTTATCCCCTCGGGTCCCCTTATTTTTTCACCTGTATCGGAGGTGCTGTCTCTTCAGGACTCAGTTCACGGATTAAGACAGGAACCGGATAGTCAAATCCTTCTTTTTTCTCCAGTCGAATTGCATACAAGGTTTGCAAGGCCTGATGGTCTTCAGGACGGAAAGTCATTGTCCCTTTCGGCGTCTCAAAGCTCATCCCTTCCATCACTGAAATCAGTTTCTCCGCATCGGGATCTCCTTTGGTCTTCTTCAGTGCTTCTACAGCTGCAATCGCAGCAGACATTCCCCCAGCGGTAAACAAATCAGGTACTTCACCGTTATAACGCTTCTTATGTTCCTCAATTAGCCAGTCGTTTATTTCGTTATCCGGCAGACCATAGTAATAGACTGAAAATCCTTCCATTCCTTCCAAGGCACCCATTGTCTTCAAGGCGATAATATCTGGTGCTCCAGTCGAAATGGTGATTCCATGTTTCTGTAAATTCATGTCTGCCATTTGATTCCATGGCGAATTGGCCCCTGCCCAGATAACAAAAAGATAATCGGGTTTTGCCTTTATAATTTTCTGGATATTGGGCGTAAAATCAGTGGCGTTTGGATCTGCATACTCTTCCAAGATCACCTTCGCTCCTCGTTCTTCTGCTGCTTTTTTAAAGGCCTTTACCCCATCCCGACCGAAGGAGTAATCTGGTGCCAAAGTAGCGATGGTCACGCCCTTATCTGCAATCGCTACGGCTCCAGCAATTGCGTCCTGTGAAGAGTTTCGGGCAGTACGAAAGATATAACGATTCCAATCATCACCCGTAATACTATCCGCTACTGCTGGTTCAACAATCATTACTTTTTCGTACTCTTGAGCTAGATTAAGTACAGCCAAAGTATCGGCGGAACTGGAGGAACCAACCAATATGTCTACTTGATCATCTTCTAGTAACTTGGTCGCTTTTTTTACAGCTACATCTGCTTTAGTTTCTGTATCCTCTACAATCACTTCAATTTTCTTACCATTAACAGTACGTGTACCATCTGTGGCATAATCAAGTCCCAACTCAAAACCTTGGATCGTCTGCTTGCCATAGGTCTCCAGTGCTCCTGACTGGGAAGCCAGCAAGCCGATTTTAATAGTGTTCTCATCTCCTTGGGCTGCCTTATTCCCACAGGCCGTAACAAAAAGTAGCGCTGCGATGATGAATAAAAGGAGCCCTCCACGCATTCTTTTCCGTTTCATATAAATACCCCCTTTACTTGTTTCATTATGTTATAAGGGAGTAGTTACAGATGGGTTACAAAGGGAATCTTAGCGATCCGATGATATTCACATAGAAAAAGATCACTTGAAACAGGTTGTCAATCAGAAAAGAGCTTTACTAGGAAAGTTCACGGTGTTGGAGTGCTTCGGATGGAAACAGTGGACTTACTCATGGTGGACCTTCCAGGCTCAGATAAAAAAATACCCTAAAGAGTTTCAACAATATCTTGAGGCTGAAAAAGAAAGCAACCAATGAAAAGGGTAGGAATTCGAATCGCTAGAATTAATACCAGCGCCTTTCAGCTGGCAATAAAAAGTAAAAAGCCCTTAGGATAGATCCTAGGGCTTAAACTCAATCGCTATTCATCAATCCTCCGGTTTTGGTGCTCCCCAAGGGAGACGAAAGGTTGGTGTGCTTATGGTAGGAACCCGTACTCTACCGATCCGGTGGCCACCCACACGGACACGCGTCACCTGATCAGCCTTATCAATTTGGTATCCGTTTTCTCGCCATTGGTTTTGTACATCAATATAACTGCTTCGAAGCTCATTATCAATGGTAGAACCAACTTCAAACCATCGTATGTTTGCATAGTTCGAAAGAGCTGCCCAGCGGTCATGATCAATCCAGTTACCGATGGTGGCCCACTGGTCGCGATCCGCCTTTCTTTTTCGCGTCACATAATCAAGCATCTCATTCATCCGAGAGCGTTCCCGCTTTGTCGCATTTAACATTTCCTTCCTAATCTGGTCATTTTGTCGATCATCTTCCTTGTAGGCGATGTCAATTCGATTCACTGCTCTCCGATATGCATTGTTATTGGCTTCATTTAATCCTTCGACATGTCCCTGAAACGCTTTCTGAAGGGATTTAGCATCTTCCACTGTTTGGTAAGTACCGCCACCGGCACGAGCCACCTTTTTCAATTCTTCCTGTCCTTTATGGTCTACATCAAAGCCGATAATATTTACCACCGCTTCAATATCGGATTGATGTAGTGATTTTGCCTCTTTCACCGGATCTCCACCACAAGTTTCGACCCCATCACTTACAATATAAATGATATTTTCCCGGCTTTCTCCCGCTGCACTTTGCAAGTCTTCTTTCGCTGCTTGGATCGCCGCCGCTAAAGGTGTCCAACCCGTAGGTTGAAACTTGTCCAATGACTTTTGGAAACTCTCCTTATCATAGGTGCTAAAGGGATAAACCACTTCGTTGCTGGCACAGGATACCTTCTTATCCTTGTTGCTGTCGCTTCCTTTATGACCGTATACCCTTAATGATACCTCTGCATGGGATGGAAGACTCCCTGCAAAATCTTGGATCGCCTTTTTTGCTAAATCCATCTTGGTTTTTCCATCTACTTTTCCAGCCATGCTTCCACTTGCATCCAACAAAATTTGTACATTTATTTTCTTCTCTTGCTCTTTTATCTGACCATTTTCTTCTTTTAGCGCCGAAATATCTCCTAAATCTTGACGATAGTCCGCTTTTTCCAGAGCATCAAAGGCTTCAGCATAATAACGGTAATTTTCTCCGACTAACTCCAATAGATATCCATAAATTTCCTCATCTTTTAATCCCTCAGGGATCTCATCGAGCGCCTTATACACTTTCTTATGGTCGTAACGCTCCCCAGCAAAACGCCCCTCGCCAGGATCTTTCAGGATATCGTCACGTTCTCTTGATGTCGTTGGTGGTAGATAGGTAGGCTCTTGCTCCTCTTCAGCAGCATCCACTTGATCTTCCTTATCCTTTACCGTCGAGCTTGCTTGGTTATTCAGTATGGAAAGTTCACAACCACCTAGAAATAAGACACTAATCAATAAAAATGATAACCATAGCTTAAATCGCATCAGCTGCCTCCTTAAAATAACAATAGTACTAAAAAGAACTGCTACTATTTAATACGAGAAAATAAAGGAAAAGGTTTCATTTATATTACGAATTATTTTATAAGCTATGAAGGCCTAATTAGGATGGTGTGCAACTTAGGCAAGGGAAAAGAAGGTCTTTTTATTTCGGGTGTCGAATATATTTGTATACGAAAGAATGAGCTTAAAGTGACAGCGGAAACAACAGTGCTGTCTTCGTGATGCTCATTTTTTCTCACTGCATACATAATTTGCGATAAGGGAGGTTCAGACTTGAAGACTTTACATCGATTAAAGCAATTTTACTGGCCATTTAAAGGTTATTTTTTTATTTCTATTATCACTCTGTTTTTTGTTACGGGGATTACTGTAATCTACCCCATCGTGCTTAAAATGACTATCGATGATGTGATCGGCCAGGGACACTTTGAATGGATCCCTTATCTGGCCGTTGGTTTCTTCCTGCTGATGTGTATAAAAGCGGTGGCCACTTACCTTCATCAATATTACGGAGATCTTTTCGGTATTCAAACTGTATATGAATTGCGAAATGCATTATATAACAAATTAGAAAAGTTATCTTTCCGGTTTTATGATAATGCAAAAACTGGAGATCTCATGTCGCGATTAACTGCTGATGTTGAGGTTTTCCGCTTCTTTCTCTCCTTTGGTGCCGCTCAATTTATAAACTTTATTCTCCTTCTTACTTTCGGTTTAGGGATTATGCTTTATCTTAATGTCTCTTTGGCCCTTGTTACCTTGTTGGCGATGCCCTTTCTTTCGGTTGCTGTCTACCGTTTTGATAAAAAGGTACACCCAGCCTTTAAAGGCATCCGAAAATCTTTCGCCCAACTCACGACCAAAGTGCAGGAAAACATTAGCGGCATGCAAACAGTAAAAGCTCTCGCCCGTGAAGATTATGAGATCGGACTCTTTGAGGATCGGAACCAAGGATATAAAGAGACCAATATTAAAGCTGCTCAGATCTGGGGAACTTATTTTCCCTTGATGGAGCTAATCGGCAATATCTGTGTCGTCGCACTTCTCGCCTA
>CALJVA010000195.1 GCA_937975135.1 uncultured Thermoactinomycetaceae bacterium
CATAAAAGCTCACCTACAATCCCAACTCTTTCAAATACTTTTCCATCTGTGCTTCCACTTCTTGAATCTCTCTTTTGATTTTGGTGATATTTTCTTTGACCGCTTCCATGTCCACCGGTTCTTCTTCTTCAAAGGTATCCACATAGCGAGGGATGTTTAGATTATAGTCGTTCTCTTTAATCTCGTCTAATGTAGCGACATAGGAATATTTATCGACCGTTTCTCTCTTCTCATAGGTTTCAACGATTTTTTCAATGTCTTGCTCTCGTAATTTGTTTTGGTTTTTTCCTTTTTCGTAATGCTCTTCACCTGAAGCATCAATGAAAAGAACATCTTTACGGGTACGGTCTTTCCGGAAAACCATGATACATGCTGGAATACCGGTACCGTAGAATAAACCTTCTGGCAAGCCAATAACTGCATCTAATAAGTTCATTTCAATCATTTGCTTGCGAATTTTTCCTTCGCTGCCTCCTCTAAAAAGGACACCATGGGGGAGAATGGTTGCCATTCTTCCATCTTCCGCTAAAGAATAAAGCATATGTTGAACGAAAGCATAGTCTCCTTTGGAGGCAGGTGGTACGCCCCATTCAAAACGGCGATGTGGATCCAGACTTGCTTCCATTTTAAATTTCTTATCCGTTGATCCTTCACCTGCAAACCCCATGGCCCACTTATCTAATGAGAAAGGTGGATTGGCTACAATCACTTGGAATTTCATCAGTTTGCCATCTTCCAAATGTAGTGGGTTGGCTAACGTATCACCCCATGCAATTTTCGCATCATCAATGCCATGCAGATACATATTCATTAATGCCAATGAGTGGGTCTGACCATTTCGTTCCTGTCCATAAATAGCAACTTTTTTGCTTGGTACTTGTTTTGCAACTTTTAACAATAATGATCCTGAACCACAGGTCGGGTCATAGATACGATCGTTTTCCCGTGGTTTCACTAAGCGCGCCAGTAATTCAGAAACCTCAGCAGGCGTGTAAAATTCTCCACCTTTTTTTCCAGCATCTGATGCAAATAACCCAATCATATATTGATAGGCGTTGCCTACAATATCTTCCTTCCCTAATTGGGATGGTCTTAATGAAAGTTGGTTAAAGTCTTCTAATAACGTACGGAGCATTGCATTCCGCTCTTTTGTCTTTCCGAGAATAGCTTCACTGTTAAAGTCAATATTACGGAATACACCGCGAAGTTTCCCAGCATTCTCGTTTTCAATTCGTTCTAAAGCCTTGTTAATGATTTCTCCGATTTCTGGATCATTTCTTTTACTATATAAATAGTCAAATGTTGACGTTTCATCTAAAACAAATCGTTCTCTTGATAAAGCTCGTTGTATCCGCTGCTCGTTTCCATCGTAACGTCTTGCATATTCTTCTACTTTCTCTTTATATGTATCACTTAAATACTTAATAAATAACATCGTAAGAATGTAGTCCTTATATGTAGAGGAGTCAATTTTCCCTCTAAATGTATCTGCTGCTTGCCATAATACACTATTGATCTTTTCCTGTGTTGTCATTTCAGCCATTCGTTCTTCCTCCCAGTATTTGCTGCGTAATTTTCTGAAAGAGCAACTCTTTTTCTTCCATTAATTTTTTGTAAAGCATTTTTTCCTTTTGATGCAGTTGGTAAAGCTCTACCAATGCTTCTTGCTTTGAAATAGACGATAAAGCAATCGGGATCTTCTTAATTGTCTGCTGATTGGTACTTGGTATTCTGCTGCCTGCATGAGATTTTTCTAATTCATGTTTAACCTTCACCGAGTTCAAAAACCAAGCGAGGTACTGGGGTAAAACTTTTCTGTGATGAACCTTGATGATCACAAAATAAGATGGAACTAATAGGCCACGATGTTCTTTATTTATATACACAGCTGTATACGGTTGGCTTAACCGCATCAGCACATCGCCTTCTTCAGTAAAGTAATGATCATCCAATCGATCTTTACTGACAAACTCATCAAAGGAATCATTTACTATGATCCCATCATCATTGATATTTTTGAGCGACAAAAGTTTGTATGTAGCCCTTGCATCAAATTCTACTTCCGCTTTTTTTCTACTTAGAACTAAGCCAGTCTTTATTTCAGCAATATCACCAAGTTGCATGACCCACCACCTTTCTCAATAATGTTAAATATCAAATTTGACTATCATGGTTAAATACAGTATATAACCCAATCATAGGATTGTCAATAATTATTTATGGATAAATAAAATCATAAAAATTATAAAGTAGTAAAATGTAGTAAAGTAAGTGGTACATCAACGGATTATTAACTCTTACATATTCTACCTCTTCAAGCTCGAACTATTTCTCATTCACATCGGAATTTTCTAGGGCAGGTGATACGTTACCGAAACAATAAAAATAAGGGTTTCCCAATATAAGAACCTCCAGCCGACCATCCGCGAGAAAGGTTCAATGTCTGGAAACCCCTTTTTATAAACATTTATAGCCCTTCTATTCCTCAACCCATGACAACAACACTACGCATTCCACATGACTGGATTGGGGGAAAAGATCCACGGGCTGTATCTCTTGTGTTTTGTAACCGCCATCTTCCAGGATGCGAAGATCCCGCGCTAGGGTTGCTGGATTGCAGCTTACATAGATGAGACGTTTCGCGGGATACTGAATAATGGTCTTCAGTAGCTCCTTGTCACAACCCTTTCGGGGAGGATCCACCACGATCACATCAAAACGTTTCCCTTCTTGGTACCAACGAGGAAGCACCTCTTCGGCAGCTCCTACTTCAAATTGGGCATTGGTAATGCCATTTCGTTGGGCATTCCGCTTCGCGTCAGCAATCGCCTCAGGCACGATTTCGACACCGTATACTTCCTTCGCTTCCTGAGCGAGAAAAAGTGAGATACTCCCGATCCCGCAGTAAGCATCCACCACCGTTTCTTCTCCTGTAAGATCGGCATACTCAAGAACTTGATTGTATAAAACCTCGGTCTGCTCAGAGTTGATCTGAAAAAAAGAGCGGGGAGAAATTTCGTAGGTGATATTCCCAATACGCTCTCGAATCACAGGACTTCCGTACAAGAGAATCGTCTCATTTCCCAAAATGACATTCGTTCTACGATCGTTCACGTTTTGAACGATTGAGTCCACCCCTGGCAACACCTTGCGGATCCATTGCACTGCTTCTTTCTTTTGGGGAAAATTCCGGTATCGTGTAACCAGAATCACCATCGTCTCCCCTGTATTCATCCCTTTACGGACGATTAGATGTCGTAGCATCCCCTGATCCTTCTCCTCATCATAGGGGCGAATGCCTATCTCCTGCAGACCTTGTTTAAGCCCAGACAGTAAGGCGTCTGCTTCAGGAGTCTGAATCAGACACTGATCAGTATCGACAATCTTATGGGAACCGGGGCGAAAAAAGCCAGCCACTACCTTTCCCTTTTCCTCTGCAAAAGGGATTTGTGATTTGTTCCGATAACACCAGGGGTCCTTCATCCCTTTCACCGGATGAACGGGAACATCCGCTAGTTTCCCAATCCGTGCCATCGTTTCCTGAACTAGTTTCTGCTTCCACTTTAATTGTCCTTCATAGGAGAGATGTTGTACCTGACAACCACCACACCGGGGAAATACGTCACAGGAAGGTTTCACACGGTCCATAGAAGGTTCGATGATCTTGATTAGTTTCCCATACCCATACTTTTTTAAGGTTTTCACAACACGAACCTCTACCTTTTCCCCAGGTAAAGTTCCTGGAATAAAGAGGGGATAACCTTCCACTTTTGCTACCCCCGCCCCATCGTGGGTAAGATCCACAATATGTACTTGTAGATGGTCATTTTTCTTCACTGTTGCAGCCATAATCCCGCCTCCAGCTTTAACTACCTCTTTATTCTACCAAAAAAGGCTGCTCCAATTACTTGGAACAGCCAGGTAAACTCCTCTTATCGATTTCCTTCTATTAAGGAGTGAATTGGACTACTCCGCTTTCGTTGCTTGAAAGCAAAGGTTATAGCCCAATTCACTCCTTAACATCATGTGATTTATACGGATCTTTTACCCAAATACCATCGAAACAATCAGCCAAGAAGCCAAAAAACCAGCGAAATCAGCAAGAAAACCAACTTTGACTGCATAGAGTGAGCGGCGGATGCCCACCGCCCCAAAATAAACTGTGAGGACGAACAACGTGGTATCGGTACTTCCCTGCATTGTAGACGCTAATCGTCCCACAAAAGAATCCGGCCCATATGTACGATAAATACTTTCTACAAAGGCAAGGGACCCTGCACCTGAGATTGGGCGCAAAAGGCTTAAAGGAAGCACTTCTTCTGGAAATCCGAACCATGAGAGCAGCGGAGCCAGTCCTTGAAGGAAGAAATGGAGTGCCCCCGATTCGCGAAAAATAGAGACTGCAACCATCATTCCTACGAGATGAGGAATAAGGGCAATCGCTGTAGGAAATCCTTCCTTCGCGCCTTCGATAAAACTTTCATAAACGGGGACTTTCCGAAATGCTCCATATAGGGGTATAAAAGCTAAAATCGCAGGCAACATCCATTTTGACAAGAGCCCGATTATAGAAAACACAGGCTGTCTCTCCCTTCTCCCCCTGCTCCTTACAGTGCCGCTCGTTCATGCCGGCGACGATACCAGCGATCCAATAAAATCGCCGCAAGGGTGGAGCAACAGGTGGCAAAAAGCGTCGTTCCAATAATTTCTGTCGGATCCAAAGAACCATACTTCATCCGTAAACCGATAATTGTCGTCGGAATCAAGGTGAGACCGGAAGTATTTAAAGCGAGCAAGGTACACATAGCCGGAGTCGCTGTCTTGGGATCTGGATTAAGCTTCTGCATCTCCTCCATCGCCTTGATCCCCATGGGAGTGGCTGCATTCCCCAATCCAAACAGGTTGGCACTTATATTGGATAAAATATATCCCATCGCAGGATGGTTCGCTGGAATCCCTGGAAAAAGCCATTGAACAAAGGGTCGAAGCAGATTGGCAAACTTCTGAAGAAGATTGGAATCTTGGGCAATTCTCATAATCCCCATCCAAAACACCATAATACTGATCAATCCAATGCACACCGCTACCGCCTCTGAAGCACCTTGTAATGCTGCCCGGGTTACCACTTCAATTTTTCCTTGGGCTGCTGCGGCCACAATGCCACTTACAATCATAAAGAGCCAAATATAATTAACCACCTCACTCCCTCCCCATCATATAAGCCAGCACCAAACGCCAATCTTCCAAAACAGAGGTCTCTTTCTTTTCTACCGTCACAAGGGGCACGGTACCAATAGGCTCGCCCTCTAAAAGGATACGCAAAGTGCCAACCTGCTGCCCCACTTCCTCAATCGCCGCCTTAGGATAAGTGAACATCTTCTCCCGATTCAGCTTGGACTTTTCTTCCTTCATCAATGGGTACAAAAAATCTTCCGCCGCTACAACATGAAACCTTTTCCCCTCCGATGTGGTAATTGAATCGACAATCTCTCCCTTTTTCACGACCCTTGTTTGAGGAAAGTGACGGAAACCATAGTTTAACAAGGCCATAGAATCATTCCAATCATCGGAGGCATTCAATGTAACTGTAACCAGTTGCTGTCCATTACGGGTTGCCGAGGAAACTAAAGTACGGCCGGAACGTTTGGTAAAACCTGTCTTCACCCCATCTGCTCCTGGATAAATACGGAGCATTTTATTTTTGTTGTACCACTTTCTGTGCCATTCTTCTCCAGGCCAAGGAACGGTTTTTACTTGTGCACGTACAATCTCTTGAAAGGTGGGATTTTTCAAGGCATAGGCGGACAACCTAGCAAAGTCAGATGCAGTCGAATAATGCTCATCATCATCTAAACCATGGGGATTGGCAAATTGTGTCCGCTGCAGCCCTAAATAGGCTGCCTTTTCATTCATTAGGTAGACAAAGCCCTCCACTGATCCACCTACTTCTTCTGCAATCGCCACTGCTGCATCATTACCAGAGCGAAGCATTAACCCATACAATAAATGTTCCAAGGGAATCCGTTCGCCAGCCTTCAAATAAATTGAAGAACCTTCCACCCCTTCTGCTTGTTTACTAATCGTCACCTTCTTTTGTAAATCCCCATTTTCTATGGCGATAATTGCTGTCATAATCTTGGTAATACTAGCGATCCGCATTCGTTTATCCGCTTCTTTACCATACAAAATTCTACCGGAAGAAACATCAATTAATGCAGCAGCTTCCGCACTGATCTCAGGAGCATCCCCTTCTGCCCCTCCAAGAAGCGGCCACCACATCGTTCCGATACTTAATAAAAATATAAATAAAACTCCGCGAGCAACCTGCATCCTATTCCACCCCAGCTGTGGTTTGTACCAATATATGCGGATAGGACAGGTTTATGAGTCCGTCTCACTAATTGGACGACTTATAAACTACCTACAAATCTAAAAAAACTGGGCTACGGACGTCCTTGCTCATATGCAAAGACGCCCGTAGCCCAATTTACCTTCCTAATCTGGTGATTGTCTTCGGCATTACCGGGTGGCGAGTATGCCCCTTCAGCTCCACTGGTGTGCATACTCCGCCACCTTCTTTGGATGAACCATGAGATGAGTTGCCTAGATATTTACATTGGGCGGATCAATCTCTGGCTTTGGTTCGGACCGCTTACCACGTACCATCCCCTGAAGACGTTCCAGAACTTGTGGTGCAGCATCAAGCAGACGATCATAGAGATGGGTTTGGCCATCCATATTTAAAAGCTTAATTCCTTTGCTGCTGATCACCAGAAAGGCAACTGGAGTAATGGAAACACCGCCACCACTCCCACCACCAAAGGGCAATTTTGCACCACCATTTTGCTTGCCGTCCTCTGATGTTCCTCCAGAACTAATGCCTTTACCACTTTCTTTTGTTCCGTTAAACTGACTGCCTCCCGCAGCATAGCCAAATCCAACCCGAGAAACGGGGATTACGACACTGCCGTCAGGGGTTTCTACTGGATCACCAATAATGGTATTGACATCTACCATCTCTTTAAGGTTCTCCATTGCTGTCGTCATCAGGCCTTGAATAGGGTGCTCTGCCATTTTTGTTCCTCCCCTTTACGCCCTTTGCGCATACTTCGCATTAGGCGAATTGCGGCAAGCATAGCGTGCCCGATCCGAAACCGAATTATACAATGGAGATCTGTCTTGAGGATCGCTTCGCTAAACAAGGGATCAACTTTTAAGAGTGGCTGTTTCGTCCATTGCACATAGGAACTTAACACACCAACCAAAATCGATTTCACACCCCAAACTACACCAGTAATAACCCCAGTTTCCGCTGCATCGCCCGTTCCCACACTGGAACGCCACTCCAAATGTTCAAATACCACATGGCGAAGAAAACTACGTATAAGATCTTGCAACTGATGCACTTGATCCCGGAACATCAGGTATCGTTCCCGCATTACGCGCAATGAATGCCAGGTGATTCGCTGTCGCCAAGAACCCTTGATCGGTTGATCCTCACTTTTTTCCCGAATGATCAGCGAACCTTCATTCTCCATCCACTTAATAACCGGAATCTTGTATCGTAAACGAATCAGTCCCCATAGAAGGCGAATTTGTATATTAAGCTGATCATCGGCTCCTTTCCGCCAATAACGAGCCTCTAGACGAATTGAAGTATAAGGGATAACAAGAATAAATGCTAAAAGTAGTCCAAGCACCACCCATAATAGGCTCACATAGGACACCTACCTCCAGAAGCAATATCAGTCCATAACGATGAATATCAATCTTCTAGAGGTAGTTTCGACCAATTTCTATTTCTTCATACCTTCAAGAGCATCCTGTTTTCCCTGAACATGCTCTTCTTTGTCCGAAGCATCCATCTCAGGCTCCACACCAAAGCGTTTAAATAGTTCTTGCCGCTCCTCTTCCCACTCTACCCAGTCAAAAAGTGTATCTGGCGCCGGGAGCTCATCTAAGCTATTTAAGCCAAAATGGTCCAGAAATGCCTTTGTTGTACCATACAAAATCGGTCGTCCAACACCTTCACCCCGTCCCACAGGCTGGATTAATCCTTTTCGATGGAGTGACTGGATCGTCCGTTCACACTTTACCCCTCGTATTTCTTCAATTTCCAAACGGGTAATTGGTTGGCGGAAGGCCACAATGGCCAGGGTTTCCAAGGCAGCGCGGGAAAGACCTGAACGGCCAGGGGCTTGGGCCAGCTTTTCAAAGTAGGGACGATGTTCTGGTAACGTGGTCAATTGATATACCTCAGCCACTTTCACGATTTGGATCCCTCTGCCTTGGCGTTGCCACTCCTCACGCATTTCATCAATAATAAATTCCACTCGATCAATATCTTCCTCCATCACTTGGGCAAGCTCTCGCAGAGACAAACCTTCTTCCCCTGCTGCGAATAAAAGTCCCTCAATCAAAGCCTGAGGCGACAAGCCATTCATCGCTCTCCTCTCCCTTCCTGCCAATCCCTTCGATCCGAATGTCATCGAATAAACGATCCTGACGACAAAGGATACGCCGCAACTTCATCAACTCAAGCAATGCCAAAAAAGTGGTGATCAAAAGCTCTCGAGTGACTGAAGGCCCTTGAATTAGCTCAGAAAAAAAGAGTGGCTCATCCCGATCCTGAGCCAAACGATCAATTTCACGCATCCGCTCACTTACTGAGATCTCTTCACGTGCTACATGGGCTAAGGGTTCTTCCCGCCGACTTTTCTTCATCGCTTCTATAAACAATTCCATCATTTCTTCCAATCGAACCCCTTGCAAAGGATTCTCTTCTTTGGTATAAGCGGAAAGATCAAGCGGCGGTCTGGTATACACCTGTAGCCGCTCCTGTTCCCTCTCACCCAGCACCTCGGCTAACTTACGGTACTTTTTATATTCAATTAACCGTTCAATCAACTGCTCACGGGGATCGATCTCCTCCTCCGCCTCTTCTTCACCAAGCTCTTCTGGCTCTTGGCGAGGCAACAGCATCCGGCTCTTAATAGCCAGTAGTGTTGCAGCCATCACCAAAAAGTCACTCGCGACATCCAATTCCAGCTCCTGCATCTCCCTTAGAACTGACATATACTGATCGGTTATCCGAGAGATGGAAACCTCCCAAATATCTACTTCTGCCCGCTCAATCAAGTGAAGCAATAAATCTAAAGGACCTTCAAAGGTATCCAGTTTAATTTTAACGCCCACCGCTTCTCCTCCTGCTGCTGCTATTTATTTTTTTAGCGCTCGCTGCAGGTTTGCCATTTCGATGGCAGAGACTGCTGCTTCCCAACCTTTATTTCCTGCTTTAGTTCCAGCCCGTTCGATTGCCTGCTCAATCGTATCTACGGTAAGAACACCAAAGAGAACCGGCAAACCATGTTTTAAGCTAACGGAGGCAACTCCTTTAGCAGCTTCGGCACATACATAATCAAAGTGAGGAGTTGCCCCACGTATAACGGTTCCCAATGTAATAATTGCATCTAGATTCCCTTTAGCAGCCATCTGATCAGCGATTAGCGGGATTTCAAAAGCTCCCGGCACCCAGGCAATTTCAATGTTTTCTTCAGCCACACCATGGCGATGCAATGCATCTTCTGCTCCAGCCAACAATTTCTCAGTTATAAAACTGTTGAAACGGGCAACAACGATACCTATTTTTAGGCCCGTTCCAACAAGATTGCCTTCATATACCTTAGCCATTCGTTAAAAAACCCCTTTCCCAATCTCAATTATATCTCTAGCATGTGACCCAGCTTTTTTTTCTTGGTTCGCAAATACCCTTCATTTTCCTTGTGGGCCGGCATTTGAATCGGGACCACCTCCACTACCTCCAGACCATATCCCTTTAACCCAGCGATTTTACGGGGATTATTGGTCAAAAGACGCATTTTTCTCACGCCAAGGTCATGCAAAATCTGCGCTCCAATCCCATAGTCCCGCAAATCAGGCCGGAAACCAAGCTTCACATTGGCTTCTACTGTATCCAAACCTTCCTCTTGCAGCTTATACGCCTTTAATTTATTTAACAGCCCTATACCCCGGCCTTCTTGGCGCATATAAAGCAACACACCTTTTCCTGACGCGCTGATCTGGGACAGAGCAGCCTCCAGCTGAGGCCCACAATCACAGCGGTGGGAACCAAAAACATCCCCAGTCAAGCATTCAGAATGGACACGTACCAAAACCGGCTCCTCTGGAACAATCTCTCCTTTGATTAGGGCTACATGCTCCTTACCGTCTACCTCATTGGTATACCCCACAGCGGTAAACTCCCCAAATCGGGTGGGCATACGAACGGAAACTACTCGCTCAACAAGTTTTTCTTTTTGATGCCGGTAATGAATCAAGTCCTGAATGGTAATCATTTTCAGGCGATGCTTTTTCGCGATTTTCTCCAAATCATCCACCCGGGCCATCTGCCCATCTTCTCGAACCACTTCACATATTACTGCTGCTGGCTCCGCACCACAGAGACGGGCCAAGTCTACTCCAGCCTCAGTATGCCCCGCCCGGCGCAATACGCCCCCCTTCATGGCAATTAGCGGAAAAATATGGCCTGGACGGCGAAAATCTTCCCCCTTGGCATTTGGATCGAGCAAGGCTTGCACCGTTAAAGAACGCTCATAAGCGGAAATCCCTGTCGTTGTATCACGGTGATCCACTGAAACCGTAAACGCCGTCTGATGTGGATCCGTATTATCGCTAACCATTAGTGGCAATTGTAAGCTTTTCGCTCGCTCTTCAGTAATTGGCACACATACTAGTCCCCGGCCATGGGTAATCATAAAATTGATTACCTCCGGAGTTGCCTTTTCTGCTAAAGCAACAAAATCTCCTTCATTCTCTCGGTCTTCATCATCTACCACAATAATAATCTCTCCTTGCTTTAAAGCAGTCAGCGCATCTTCAATCAGATCAAACATCTGCTCACCCCCAACCAGAAACTGTTATACTTTTAAACGAGTTAGACGAAGCCAAACTGCTCCAGCTTCTTTTCCAGTCCCTCACCAGCTCCCCCTAGCAACTTTTCTACATATTTACCGATCATGTCACATTCCAGATTTACCGGATCACCCACTTGGGCTGTTTGAAGTTGGGTAACAGCCAAGGTATGGGGGATCACCGAAACCATAAATTCTTCAGAAGCAACATCAACCAGGGTTAAGCTAATTCCATTCACCGCAATGGAACCTTTAATCACCATATACTTCGTCAACTCCCTGGGAGCACTGATCCGGAAAAGAACAGCATTTTGCAGCTGTCTTCGCTCCAGAATCCGGCCCACTCCATCCACATGTCCTTGGACAAAATGCCCTCCCATTCGCTCTCCTACCGCCAAAGCCCGCTCCAGATTTACCGCACTACCCACGTTTAAACTCTTAAGATGGGTTTTCTCCATGGTCTCCGGCATTACATCAGCTGCAAAATAATCCTCCCCCAGCTGGGTTACAGTAAGGCAAACACCGTTGACGGCAATACTGTCACCAACTTGAGTACCCTCCAAGACCTTGCGACAAGCAATCACCAGCTCCATCGCCGCTGTACCACTCCGTCTTAAGCGACGGATCTTCCCTACTTCCTCGATAATTCCGGTAAACATCCTCTCACTCCTTGTACAAGGGATAACCTGTTACACATAGATCTTCTCCAAACCGGGCCACAGACACATCCTTCAACTGTATCGCTTGAGCCATCCGATTTACCCCGATGCCCTCTACTGCTGTCGGACTCTCTTTACCTCCGACAAGCTTTGGTGCGATGAAAGTAACCACTTTATCCACAAACCGTCCAGCCAACAGGGAAGCATGAAGGTTACCTCCTCCCTCGGCCAAAACAGAGAGAATTCCTTGCTGCCCCAGATAACGAAACATCTGGCCCAGATCTACCCGAGAACCTTCTCCTACAGGCACCACTTTCACTCCTCGGGCTAGTAGTTGCTCCTCTTTTCTTCGATCCCGTGCTTCGGTACAAAAGACCCAGGTAGGTGCTTCTTCGGTATTTGCTAAGGGTGTATCCAGTGGCATTCGTAACTTACTATCCACCACCAGCCGCAAGGGGTGGATGCCCCCTTCCGGAAGGCGAACCGTTAACCGAGGCCGATCCTTAAGTACTGTCCCACTTCCTACCAAAATCCCATCGTGGATATGACGCATACGATGGACTTCCCGACGAGACGCTTCCCCGCTAATCCAACGGCTATCACCGGTGGGAGTAGCAATCTTCCCGTCAAGACTCATTGCTACCTTCATCGTGACAAATGGACGTCCTGTACGGCGGTGGGTAAAATACATTTCATTGAGACGATAGCATTCCTCTTCCAGTACTCCTTCCACCACCTCGATCCCTGCTTCCCGTAAGCGGCGCACTCCTTTCCCAGATACCCTGGGATCGGGATCCCGAATGCCTACCACAACCTTTCGTACTCCTGAAGCCAGAATACTTTCAGTACAAGGGGGTCTCCGACCTACATGGTTGCAGGGTTCCAGTGTAACGTAAAGAGTACTACCTTCAGCCTCTTTCCCTGCTCGCTTTAAGGCCTCTGCCTCAGCGTGAGCTTCCCCGGCACGCAGATGAACTCCCGTCCCCAACAGCTGTCCCTTTTTAACCACCACCGCTCCTACCATCGGATTGGGCGAAGTTTGCCCTTGAGTTGCTTTTGCTAATTGAAGGGCAAGCTTCATCCATTTTTCATGACTCGTTATCATCATCCCCTTTATTCCCATTAAAAAAGCCCGGGCATCCGCCAGGGCTTGAAAGGCTAAGAACCGGGAACAGGCCTGCCTTTTGTCAATTAAAGTGCACGACAAAAGAAGCCTTTAGCTTGAGGAAATATTCCCCAGCCAAAGGGTACACAGGCACCATTCCATCCTTCTCCCATCCAGACTGTCACTGTCGGCCCCGGAGTTTCACCGAGTCCACCGCATACGCGGGTCACGGGCTAAGGCACACAACATGCCATCACCGCCGGTCGGGAATTTCACCCTGCCCCGAAGGATGATTGTTAAATAGAGATAAACTTTGCTGTATGGAAAAACCACCATTTTTAGTATAGCCAACTTCCATAGGGAAGTCTAGAAACCCTACTTAGGGAGTAACCGGTTCCACTCCGCTTTTCTCCCCATCAGAGGTGTACTTTTGGGCCTGCCAGGGCCGTCCTACCTGCATACACACATAACTTAGGGCTCCGAAAAAAACAGAAACAATTGTCGTGTGTAACAATGCCATCACGAGATAATAAGGGGTAAGCACAATCAGCGCTCCACTTAAGGCTTGTAAACAAATCAGAATAAGAGAAGCAATCATGCCTCGACGCAAATCAACGCGATCACGATAGTAGCGAACCACAACAAAGGTTAACCAAGCCACAAATAACAACAACACATAAGAGAAGAGACGGTGAGTCCATTGAATCCCTGCTTGGGTTACAAAGTCCGGAATCCATGTCTCTTTACAATGAGGGAAAGTAGAGCATCCCATGGTGGAACTTGTATGGCGTACATAAGCTCCTGTGTAAACCACCACATAGGTATAGACGGCTAAACCCCAGATTCCATAACGGAGTTTTTTAGAAACAGGTTGTAACTCCTGCTTAGAAGAATCTGGCCGGTCAAGTTGAAACAGGCGCACTGAGAGCAACACTACACTCGCAAAGCAAAGAAGGGAAAAGCCAAAATGAAGGGCCAAAGCCGCATCAGACTGTCCCCATACGACTGCTGCGGCACCGAGAAGTCCCTGAAAAATAATAAAAAACACGCTGCTGGCCGCAAACAAATGAATCTTACGATCTTTGGGCCAGGTCCGCCATGCCCAGATAGCAAGAATCAAGACAAATAAACCGACTGCGGCAGAAACGATCCGGTGACTATATTCAATCATCAATTTTACTGTGACATAGGATGGTAATATTTCCCCATGACAAAAGGGCCACGTTTGCCCACAACCATCTTCAGATCCTGTGGTAGTAACTAGGGCACCCATCAACAAAATGATATATGTGCTAAATGCAACGAATACAGAGAAAGCTTTTAGGAACCGATGCAATGAGAATGTGCCTCCTTTAACCGTACTTTTTTTCTATGATACCACATCCCCCTATGCTCTCATGTATCAAAGAAATGACGACTTGCGAACATTCCATGAAAGATGAAACAGGCTGGAAAAAAATCCAGCCTGTATGTTACCCAAATCACCTTATCTCTATCATTTTCCCTCAAGCAGCCGCTTGAATGCTTGGATTGAGCTTATATGCATTGCCTCATGAACATTGTGAAAAGCAGCCACCTCAGCAAAGGTTTTCAGCTCCAAATCTCGTAATTGTATGGATTTAGGCAGCGCTTCATGAAACTTTGGCACGATCTTCTCTTCTATCATGCTTTCCTGCTCGCGCAGTTGGGAGATCAATTTTTCTAAGGATGGAACCTCTCCTGACCAGTCGGCGGGCTTACTACCCGGCCCAAACAAAGTTTGATACTCAGATCGGAAGAGCACA
>CALJVA010000196.1 GCA_937975135.1 uncultured Thermoactinomycetaceae bacterium
CCCATTCCTTCCAAGCGATTTCCTTGGACACGCAAGTTAAAAACTTTTGCTCCTTTGGGAAGTGCATTTTCCAACACTTCCAGCCCTGTTTCCCAAGGTATGCGTTCCTGCCGAAGGTTAAGGGCTGCTTCTTGAAAGGCCAACACTGGCCTGTCTCGCTCTTCAATTTTCACTTTTCTTTGAATCTCAGATTCCATAGGAACCCGATGAGCCACTTCTCTTTTTAACTGGACAATTGCATCGGCTTGATACTTCCAAATCCATAAGGAAACAGCTAGAAGACTGAGCCAGATGAGGATAATAAGCCCCATCCACCAACCATAATAACGGCGACTGATAGGGATTTTGGGCATTAAGTTGATCCGTATGCCTGCTCTCTCCCTTCCAAGACAAGTCCTACAGGTACAGATAAGGATGGCCCTAACCAACGAGAAACTTTTTCTTGAAGCGATGGTGACAAAATGTTTTTGATACTGGGGCCAATTGTTACATCAAAGGTAACATTCTCAGCCAACCATGTTTGAAGTTGTGAAAAATCTAGCCCTTCCCCTGTCAAAACACATTCGGTAGGGAAAATTCCTTCCCTACTATAAGCATCCAACTCTTGATCCAGTTCTGTCAATAAGGATTTTCCATATCGCTCAATTTCCGCTGCTTCCTTGAGAACTGGAGTAAGTGGATCAGGAAAAGGACAATCCGGCTTCTCTTTAAAAAGTGTCATATTAAGCGGAATATACCGTGTCTTGCTTAACACTTCATGTTCAAAGCAGCTGATCTCCACACCTGTTTTGGTTAGGTGAGCAACAATAAACTGGCGGGGAAACTCCTCTTGACAGAAACGAAGCCAGCGTAGATTGGCCAGAGGAACCAGATCAATCCCAATTGGTTCCAAACCGCATTCTTCAATGGTTTCAACCAGCGATTGGATATAAGATCTAGAAGCGGTTACAATGAGGGCATCTTGTAAGGCCCCTTCCTCCCACACTTCACCGTAACAATAAAAGTCAAAAAGTGGATCGGTAAACGGAAGTTCCATCCCTGGAATCACTTCACGTTGCAACATTTTACGTAGCTTTCTTTTTCTCATTTCAGGGACCTTGATTTGCTGGATCACTGTATGATTGCTATTAATCGCCAACTGAACCTTACGTGTTCGAAAACGACGCCCCATTAACGCTTCCCGAATCGCCGAAACCAGTTCATCTGGTTCAGCAATAGTACCATTCTTCATCCATTTCGGCGGAAGAGGATGCACGACCATCTGGTTAATGCGTACTTTCCGTCCCTTTCGCTGAAGTTCAACCAATTTAAATAAGGAGTCAGAAAGCTCAATCCCTAGTAAAGCTTTGCCAAACCCTATCATAAATGGATAACTCCTTTTTGCTACCCAGTAATCACAGAAACGTAGAGAGATACCACTTTACAAGAGTTTCAGACCACAAAAAGGCGACAAAAATCCCGATCGCCAAATGAAAGCCAAAAGGAATCGCTTCCTTATAATCAGCTCTACGGGTTACTAATAAGATCAAACTCCATAGACCGCCACTAAATACTGCCAGTCCAAAGGCTGTCAACACATCAGGAAATCCAAGGGCCGCCCCACCCATCGCCAACAGCTTGGCATCTCCGCCTCCCATCCCCCCACGACTGATCCATCCAAGAAACAAAAGGACTCCTCCGCCGAATAAAAAAGCAAACAAATAATTAACCCATACCTCTTCCCGAATCCACAGCCGAAGGAGCAAAAAAAGAATTGCACTAGGTATTGTAACCCGATCAAGGATTAGGCGACACCACTGGTCTGTCATCCATGCGATCAAAAGTACAGGAACTAGGATCAAGGCAATTATAAACTCTCCTGTCCAGCCGATCACCATCCACAGAGTTCCATAAATCAAACCAGTTAAAAGTGCACTGGTAACAAAAGAAGGTGACAGATGAGTACCACACACTTCACACTGGGGTGGAAAAGCAGGGGAGAGCTGACCTTGACGCCGATCTACCTGACAAGCCTTACAATACAAAGTTAACTTTGTAGGTTTGTTGTGCAGTAAGTACAAAGCGAATCCAGGTAAAAACCAACCTAAGATAACGCCCAGAAGGAAAAAAAGGATTCCTAGTATCACTTTCTCTAAGCCCTCCTTCAAATATTTCCTTCTGGAACTTCGGTTATCCTGGTTTAAACCCTTCTTCTTCTACAATTTTAAAACTTTTGAAGGAAACATGTTAATTCTCCTAAGAAAGGCTGAAAGAATAGAAGTATGCCTTAACTAATCCTTTACAGTATTTGTGATTATGTAAAATAGTATATCAAAATTAATCCTTTGAGCAACAGACAAAAATACAACTAAATATGAAAAACACTTTAAGACTTACAGCAATGAGAAACTATGTTAAATAATCCAGAAGATCAATTCTAGAAAATATAAAAAAGTAAGACCTACTATGATACACTATGATTAAACTTTTTAACGAGAGCTTAAGGGTACGATGGTGCCTAAATTCCTTCTTCACAACACCCATAAAAACAATTATTCGAGTTGGAAAGTGAGGCAGGCCATGTTAGAAGTAACCAATTTATCAGGTGGGTACACCCAAAGTAAGCCTGTAATCCATCAATTGACCTTTCAGGTTAAACCTCATCAAATGGTGGGGTTAATTGGTGTTAACGGGGCAGGAAAAAGTACAACCATTAAACACATATTGGGCTTGATGAAACCTTTTACAGGGAGTATTACCTTGAATGGATCAACTATAGAAGAGAATCCAACCCAATTTCGCAGTCAAATTGCTTATATCCCAGAAACACCTTCATTATATAAAGAGCTTACCCTATGGGAACATATGAAATTAACTGCCATGGCTTATGGACTAGATGAAAAAACACTTCAGGAACGAGGAAAGCGACTCCTGCAAATTTTTCATATGGAAAGGCAGGTTGACTGGTTTCCTGATACCTTTTCCAAAGGGATGAAACAAAAGGTAATGATTTTGTGTGCTTTTTTAGTAAAACCTAGCCTGCTAATCGTGGATGAACCTTTCGTTGGATTGGATCCTCTGGCCATACATTCCCTGTTAGAATTATTGGTTGAAATGAAAGAAGAGGGTGCAGGAATCCTCATCTCAACCCACATTCTAGGAACAGCAGAAAAATATTGTGATCAGTTAATCCTCCTACATGACGGTAAAATCGCCCTGCAAGGGTCGGTAGAAACAATGGGTGAGCAAGCCGGTTTACCTAATGCTACATTGGATGAACTCTTTATCCATGTGGCGAAAGGGTGAGCAGGAAATGAAGACAAAGAACCTTTTTCGCGAACGACGCAATGCATCTTGGCAAACCGGACTCCGTTACTTTCGGATTATCGCTGGAAGTGGAGGAACTCCTTTATTTCTGCTACTTGTAATCAGTCTCTCTGCCTATCTGTATACACTGTTGCTACAAAAGTTACCCCATGATTTTCCTGTAGAACTGCTCCTTGCTTTGCTCGTCGCACTGGTGGTAACACCTTGTTCAGTTCGTACCTTTATCAAAGAGCCTGATACCGTCTTCTTGCTCCCCATGGAATCACATATGAAACCTTACTTTACTGCTAGTCTAAGATATAGCATTGTTATTCAGGTGATTACTACTGTTTTTCTGATCAGTTTGCTCTATCCCCTATATCGAGCGCGGGTAGGCGAAGTGGATACCTTTCTCTTGATTTTGGTAGGGATTCTCCTGCTCAAAGCATGGAATATCTATTCCTATTGGCAGTCCCTTCATTATCAGATAGGTCGTCTGCTTCATCCTTATTTACGTTTTGTAATCAACTTTTCCCTTGCTGCGCTATTCTTTTACCGAGAAATGGCTTGGTGGATCTGGCTAATCTTTTTATTAGCTTTGACCCTATTCACATGGATGGATCATGCTTTAAGCGATCGAAACCGAGTACCTTGGTATCTACTAGTAGAGAAGGAAGAACAAAAGCGATCTAGTTACTATGCGATTGCTAATCTATTTGTCGACGTTCCTCAGGTTCTATTTCGGATTAAAAGGAGAAGGGTACTTACTTGGCTGATCGATCATTTACCTTTTAAGCAAAAATACTCCTTGCTTTATCTCTATCTCCGTACCTTTATCCGTCACAATATCTATCTGGGCATCTATTTCCGCATCCTGTTAGTAGGTGTGATTTTAATCAGTATCATACGAAATCCATGGCTGGTTATCATCACCTATCTGATCGCTTTAGTTCTTAATGGGATTCAACTTCCATCAATCGTTTCCCATCACCAACGGCATATCTGGGTTCAGCTTTATCCCCTAGCCAAATCAGTTAAGAAAGCCAGTTTTTCTCAACTTACTTTTGGCTTACTCACTATACAGTCTGTATTCATGATTCTTCCGCTTCTTTTCCAAAAAGAGAATATCCTGTTCTCCCTCCATCTCTTTTTAGCAGGGCTGCTCCTTTGTTATGGATTAAGTTACCATTACCTTCCGAAGAAAGTTGAAATAATAAGGGGATAAAAAACATTTGACATCCATCTAGTCTTCACATATAATTCCTATAAAGTTTAAAAAACGCATCTCTTATCAAGAGTGGCGGAGGGACTAGGCCCAATGAAGCCCGGCAACCGTAAAGCAGCAATGCTTTAAAAGGTGCTAAATCCTACAGATCATTATTTGATCTGGAAGATAAGAGGAGGAAAAGTATACAATACGCCCTCTTCTTAGGAAGAGGGCTTTTACATTCCCCTCATCCTCCAGATCCAAGGAGGAATTTTTTATGTCCAAATTTCAATCATCCTATCCTGAGACAATCTTGCTTCACGGCGGACAAAAGCCTGACCCAACGACTGGAGCTCGGGCAGTCCCTATTTATCAAACCACATCCTATGTTTTCCAAGACACTCAACATGCGCAAAATCTTTTCTCTTTACAGGAACCAGGAAACATCTATACCCGAGTTGGTAATCCCACGGTTGATGCCTTTGAACAACGAATCGCTTTACTGGAAGATGGAGTGGCTGCTGTTGCAACCTCTTCTGGAATGGCTGCGATCACCTTAGCAATACTAAACCTGGCCAGTGCCGGAGATGAAATAATCACTGACAGCAATCTCTACGGTGGTACCTACAATTTATTCGCCCACACACTTCCACGCTATGGAATCAACGTTAAGTTTGTAGACGGTACTGATTTACAAGCATTTCGAGAGGCGATTACACCAAAAACAAAAGCTATCTTCGGAGAAATGATAACCAATCCAAGTCTCCATGTTTTTGACATTGAAGCCGTCGCTGAGATTGCTCATGAACACCAAATCCCGTTAATTATTGACAATACTTTTGCTCCATATATGGCAAAACCCCTGACATGGGGAGCGGATATCGTTGTACATTCAGCAACAAAGTGGATTGGAGGTCATGGGACCACCATTGGTGGTGTCATTGTTGATGGTGGACGTTTTGATTGGAGTTCTGGAAGATTTCCTTCTTTTACAGAGCCCGATCAAACATATCATGGACTTCGTTATGTAGAGCTTGGCCCACCAGCTTATGCTATTAAATTACGTGCCCAACTATTACGTGATATCGGTGCTTGTCTCAGTCCACAGGATGCTTTTTTACTATTACAAGGACTGGAAACATTGCATCTTAGAATCGAAAGACACAATCAAAACGCATTGGAAGTGGCAAAGTACTTACAGCAGCATCCTGCTGTTGATTGGGTCAACTATCCTGGGCTGCCAGATCATCCGTCACATTCATTGGCGAAGAAATATTTTACTCAGGGCTTTGGTTCGGTCATCACCTTTGGGATCAAAGGTGGACGTGAAGCGGGACGTCAACTGATCGACCATGTCAAGCTATGGTCCCATGTAGCCAACGTAGGAGATGCCAAGTCTTTAATCATTCATCCTGCTTCGACGACTCATCAACAGCTAGATTCTGAAGCCCTTAAGAAAAGTGGTGTTTCGGAAGAATTAATTCGTTTGTCGGTTGGACTTGAAGCAACAAAAGACATCCTACACGATTTGGATCAGGCGATTGCCAAAGCAACGAATCAACCGCCGCTACTAAAAGAAGGAGAGCAGGAAGCCATTCGCTGGCTCCTTCATTCCCCCTTTATACGGGAGTCTGGAGATATCAGAAGAAAAGTGATTGCTCTCATTAATCCCAATCCGGACCAAAACAAAATTAAAAAACTAAAAGCCTTTGGTTTTGAGGTACATCCAGTTACAAATGAAGGATTGACAGACATTCCTGGTCAGATCGATGCTGTGCTGATCCAAGAACTTCCAATCCCTAACACCATCATCGAACAAGTAATTAATAAACAAGGAAAAATTTTATGGATTGAAAAGTTGACCCATACTGAGTCCCTATTAGAACATGCGGCAGCAGCCGGTATCACTGTCATCACCAACCGTTCCTTCTATGATGAAATGCTACAAATTCGGAGCGATACTCCTGATCCTATATTGAGCTCCTCTCATGTATAACACAACCCTTTAGAAGGATCGTCACAAGAGTTTGTACATGTGGACCGAGGGAATGTTAGGCAATCAAGCGCCTCGCACTTCTAAGCCACAAAGTACGCGAAGTTGCCAAACACTCCCGGTCCGATTAATTTTTATTTTCACAACGCATTTAGGGGGCTAGAGCAGATGCTCACCAAGCACCACATCCCAAACAACGTAGCGGAGATTTCCTTTGGTCCGCTTCCCTTAACCTCTGGAAAGTGCATTTCATCTGTCACTTTGCGCTATGAACTTACTGGACCACCAGGAGCTCCCGTTATTTTGGTTTGTCATGCCTTAACAGGAAATCATCGCACTGTAGGCACTGAGGAAAACCCAGGATGGTGGAGCGGTCTCATTGGTCCTCACAAATATATCGATACTACCCAGTACCAGGTTCTCACTTTTAATGTGCTGGGAGGATGTAACGGCTCAACTGGACCCACAAGCTTGAACCCAAAAACAAACAAACCATACCGCAGAAGTTTTCCAGAAATTACAATCCGCGATATGGTGACGGCTCAATATATGGCGCTACAAAAGCTTAATATTTCAAAGTTGTATGCAGTAATTGGTGGATCCTTAGGTGGTATGCAAGTGTTGGAATGGGGGATCTGCTATCCAGAAATGATGGAGAAACTGATCGCTTTTGCGGTCACTCCAGTTTTTTCTGACTATGGAATTGGCTTTAATCATATTGCGGAACAGGCAATTAAAACAGATCCAGCTTGGAATAATGGAAATTACCCGTTAAATACTCCTTTAAAAGGATTAGAAATAGCACGCATGATTGGTATGGTCACTTACCGTAGTGCCGACCTATTTACCGAGCGATTTCAACGTCAACAGAGCGAAACTGGTTTTTCAGTCTCAAGCTATCTTAATTATCAAGGGGCCAAATTGGCTAACCGATTTGATCCCAACAGCTATCTCTACTTGTTAAATGCGATGAACCATCATGATATTGGCCACGGCCGAGGTGGATGGAAAAAGGCAGCCCGTTTACTTAGAAAGCCTACTCTTCTCATAAGTTATGAAAAAGATTTAATCTATGAACCTCATATCATCCGCTCATTTGCAGAACAGCTACCCCAAGGTCACTATTTCCATGTGGAGACAAACTTTGGGCATGACGGTTTTT
>CALJVA010000197.1 GCA_937975135.1 uncultured Thermoactinomycetaceae bacterium
CGAAAAAGCTGTGGGGACGGGACAACATCGAGGCCTCCGGCGGACGGCGGATGGAGTTTGCATCGGATGATTTCCTGCGGCACTCAACGGGAGATACACCCGAGAGTTCACAGAAAGGAACCGGGAAAACCGCCCGTTCTTCGGACGGTTCCCCACAAAAGGATCCCCAAGACAAAAAGTCACCGGATCAAAAGCCTGATGACTCCTATCCGCCCCGAACCGAATCCGGAAGGATCGATTGGGTCAAACAGCGGCTTTTGCCCGTTGAGGAACGGATCGACCGTTTGCTCGAATCCGGACGGTTTAAGGCGGATCCGAAGCGGCTTGCTGAATTAAAAAGCAAAGTATTGGAGGAACAACGATCGAAAGCCAGCACTGGTGGATATAACGGTGAATTGGAATTTATTGAACGAAAAGTATATGAGGAAAAGAAACACGTAGAGATGGTTAGAGATAATCATGGAAAAACAAATCCGGACTATTATGTTGATGGGGATATTACAGAAGTAAAAACAACAGTTGTAAAAACTGATAACCCTCGCACCATTACAGAACACATTAAAGATGCTAATAAACAGTTGAAATTGTCCGGAATAGTTAGTTCTGATAAAAATACAGGATCGCTTGAGATTCAGCTTATCAACCAAGGTAGCGAATCCTATAGGAATGCAATCGAGTTGGAAAACATTGTACGAAGACAGTTTCATGAAAATAGATCCCGCAGTTTACACAGGGTGGCAATTTATCGCGAACATCAACTAATATTAGAACTTATTCGTACACAAGAAAACAAGATCATAAAAAGCTTCCCCAAGGGGTGAATTAATATGAAGAATCAAACAAAAGACTGGACCTATTGGGAATCGAAATGGATTTATAGTTTTGTGGTTGATCACCCCGACACCCTTAACAATCCAAAAGCACGCAGGCAGTGGATTAGTGATGTTGTTCAGTCCCTATTGCACATATTGGAACCTTTTGCCACCCCCCGCGAGGTAGAAGTAAGCACTCTCAGTCAAGGTGAAGAAGCTTTTGTGGTAAGAAGAGACGATCCGGAATATTCATCGAAACTGATTCAGTACCTGAGCAAGACCGATGATGTAACCGACGTGGATTTTATTCTGACACTTCACTGTTATGAGGTGGATGAGAACCTGAATGGTAAGGAAATCGAGTTTGAAATCGGCGGGGCAATTTATCTGATGATCGAGTTGGATAAAGACGGAAATATCAGGCCTTCGTCAAAAGGAAAAGTTGATTCACCCATTTGGATGTCTATTCGCCTGTATGTGGACATCCACGCACCTTTACTGAGAAAAACAAAGAAAAGCGAGGAAACCGCGCGAATCAACGCACCCATCCTGAAAAACTTCTTAAAACGCCTGGAGAGTCGCCTTCCAGTTGAACTTAGCGAAGTGGATGCCGCTCCCTATCTGTTGGAATACCTTGAAAGAATCTGATCCTTGTAATTGCCAGCAACATAAAGAATACAATCACCCATTTCAAAGAGGTAAATCACATGAGCGCATCGTTTTACTGGAAAAGGAGGATTGGCATCTTGGGAGTACCGAATTGATTATGACCCCCACTAGTCCTCAATAATCCAGAGATCCGAAAACAATGGATTGGTGTTGGATAACAATCAACTATGCAGACAAAAGCTCCAGCTTTTACAATCGGGGCATGTTGCCCCAGATGGGAGATCCAAAAGCCTTGTATTTCGTATAACCTTTTCTTTAGATAAACCTTGACATCTAGCTGACAGCGACTTCAAATACTGCACTTTGATTCGAAGGCTTCGACCAGTCTCCCAATTCGACCGGAGAAGATGAATCCCCTCGGCAGACGATATGCCTCGGTATCCGTGTGGCTATAGCGGATGGATTTGTATAAACGATACGAAATCGACCTCCGGGTGTAGATTCAACAACCTCCAACGGGCGGATGAACTGTTTGTTTTCATCCGCCACCTCCACATGATCCACAATCAATTGAAACAACCATTGGAGGAGATCATCCCCTCCCTCCCGCGAATCCATGATCCGGTCCATTCCAAGCAAAAATTGCGCTGAGACGGAGACTCTCTTCTAAAACTCCGGAAGGCTCCGCTTTTCTGAGGGCCGCACGCAACGGCTCTTCCAAGACTGCACGCTCCTTGAACGAAGCACAACATGCAGAAAGAATTTCGGTCACTGCTTGACCGATGGTCCGCTTCCGCGACCAGTGATGACTGTAGGTTTCCGTATACCTGAAAGGAAGGGATGGCTCATCCCACGCCGTGAAACCGGTTGGATGACTCTTGGACCGTTCTGCACCAATCCGATCCCGGAGGACATCCAAGGCGGCCTTCTGCCAATCAGTGGGAGGACCGCACCGCTGAACATCGGCGATGACGACCCCGCCCTCCGGTTCCGCCATTTTTGCCAGGTATGAGATCCTCCGTTTCCGATCCTTGCGAAGAAAAGCATCTTGGACAATCAACAGGCGAAACCGCCCCATTCGGGGATGCAGAATCTCCATCCCACCCTCCAGGATGATGGCATTCTCAATGCCCATTCTCTCCGCTTCCCGCAGGGACTCGGCCAGTCGCCCCGGTTCCGGATCGACGATCAGGATCGATTCGAAGTCTCCGGCGAAGGTTAAAAACGATCCCGCTCCACGCCACAGCGCCAGCATCCGCCCGTCACCATCGGGGTAAAAACGCCGGCGCACCGCTTCGAAAAAGACCTCCGGAAGTTCCGAAACGCCGAT
>CALJVA010000198.1 GCA_937975135.1 uncultured Thermoactinomycetaceae bacterium
CCCGTTTTGACGAGCCCGCGCATCAGAGTATGAAACCTCCGCCACCATCTTATTGTAAGGCCCGATGTTTATAGTGTTTTTTGGGGTATGTGTGGTGTGTGGAATCCCTTGAAAAAACGTTATTTTACAATATCGGGCTGGATATTGTTCGAGGAAATACTGTTCATGTTTATGTAGTCTGTTTGCAATTCCGTTTGCAATTTTTATGCAAAGAAGGACCGGGATTATTCCCGGCCCAATTTAAATTCATACTCAAATACATGGAGTGACGAATTATAAATGATTTTGCTGTATTCAAAGAGAATATCATCTTCTTTGTCAGATTTTCCCCACACCCAGCGATGTAACTCGACCACTGGTTGATTCCTCGAAATGCTGAGGATCTTTGCCTCCTCGGCATTGGGCATCCGGCACTTTAATCGTTCCTTACTCTTAGAGGGGAAAATTTTCTTTTCCTCCCTAAGCCATTTGAAGAATGGGACGTACTTATCGTCCCATCTTTGAACAGGATAAAGGTGCTGATCTCTGTCGCAGAGTTCGCGAAATATCGATGCAAGATAGTATCCTTCCATGATTCGGTAAGGGAACCGATCAACTATTTGAACCCTGTAACGTCGAAAAACTTCCGTCTCGGGGGGGACGTTTAATTTCTCTCCGATGTCTTTTCCTGCTGGGATGATTTTAGAGGGTTCCAAGAACCGCACCAAAACCTCTTTACCCTGTTGGTGGAAATGTTCCATGAAGGTGTTGAACTGCTGATTCTCAACACCTCGGCTTATTACATCAATCGTGCTTGTCGAACGCACGAATGCGCCTCCTCTTGGCACAATTTCGATCAAACCCTCCGATTGAAGTCGAAGTAAAACAGAACGAATCGTCGCGCGGCTGACAGAAAGTTGCTCGGCTAGGTCCCGTTCCGAAGGAAGTCGTTGCCCGGCAGAATATTCACCTTGAGAAATTTGGTTTTTGAGTTTCTCTACAATCTCATCGATTTTAGACTGATCCAACAAACTCACCTCCTTTCAGCGGATAAAAGCCCTTTCTTGGTTAGCAAAATAGTCGTTAATTCGAATACGTTGAGCGGGATGCAGGTCCAACTGCTCTAATTCTTCCTTTGTAAAAAACCGGACCTGAACCGACTCGGAGCTGACCGACAGTTCGCCACCGACGATCCGGCAGGCAAAGCAGATAGAAAACTGCTGGCGCACCTCCCCGTCGGAAAAGGCGATGACGTGCCCGGGGTCGGAGTAAATGCCGATGCATCGGAGAACCTCCACATCGAAGCCCGTTTCTTCCTTCACTTCTCGGATCACCGCTTGTTCGACGGACTCGCCCAGTTCCATCGCTCCCCCGGGCGTAGACCAAAGAAAATTATCGCTCCGTTTGTGCAGGAGAATCCTTCCTTCGGAATCCGTTACAACAGCAGAAACGGCGGGAACCAAGGAATTGGGTTCCGGCGCGTTGGGTTCGTGATAATAATCTTTGCGAGCCATTCGATTCACCTCCTTGATGTAATTATATCATTTCCCACGGACCAGTGGTCAAATACTGGGTTGACACTGGTCCGTACCATGAATATAATAAAATTAGAACGACTCAGATAAACGATTTTTTCTTCGGGAGGTATGAATGTGTATCAAAAATCAATCGTTCAACTCCTTCAGGCTGTTGCGGATCTAAACGAAAAGGTGATCCAACTGGCGCAAAGTATCGAGGGTGAAAAAACGGGAACTTGTTACAGTGTAGAACAGACGGCAAAACTTTTAGGGATCTCCCGCGCCAAAATGTATGATCTCCTTCGACGCCCGGATTTCCCGGTGGTAAGCGTAGGACATCGAAAACTTATCCCCCGTCGACAGCTAGAAGAATGGCTAGATCAACAATGTTTTCAAAAACAGGATGCCATGTAAACACAATGGAACAGCGAAGGAGGAATGGAAGTGGATACCATTATCGGATTTTTGGGAGATAATGCATACCCTGTGCTGTTTTTTCTGGGGATTTGGAAGATTGTCGAGATCTTGAAACATGCTCTGAGGTGATAAAAGATGCTGGATTTAGTAATTGAATGGATCGGAAAGAATTACGAGCTTGTGGTGATTTTCTTCGGTTGCTGGAAGCTTTTTGATTTGTTCAGTGCTGTGGGGCGATAGTATGGTGAATATAATTTCGAACATTATGAAGTGGTTGGGTCGTCAATCAGAGCAAAAATCCGAAGTTGACGAACTCTATTTCACGCACTCAGAACCGATATATTGCTATGATTGCGAAGACATTCAAGTGGAATCCTATTTCGTCGATAAAAAAGGCAATGTGCACACGCGCTGGCAATGCCAGTGCGGAGTATTCTGGTATCCAGAATAAAACGGGAGGTATGCAAAAAAATGAACAATGTTCAGTTGGTTGGGCGGGTTGCGATTGAGCCGAAGCTTCGCACGACGGGAAAAGGCAAACCGTATATGCGTCTTGTTCTTGCGGTGGATGGTTATTGGGATCGGCGGGAAAAGCAGATGACCGTCGACTTTATCCCGATCAAACTGTGGCAGCGCGAAGCCACTCGTTGCCAACATCTCGTTAAGGGTTCGCTGGTAAGCGTTGTAGGTCGGGTGTCGGTAGCGCAGTATCCGGGAAAGGACGGCGGAACGGAATATGTCACGGAGATTATCGGTGAAAAGATTCAATTCTTGAGCAAGCCGAAAAGTGTTAAGGAGGCAGCTGGATAATGAAACGGATCCCCTTTTATCAAAAAGATCCAATTGTTAGGACTATTGGGTGGGCGGGCTATGGAACGGCTCCACTGCTTGCCCCCGCTGTAGTACCTATGGCAATGATGAACGAAACGGCGGCAGTCACGATGTCGGCGGTGTTATACGGAACGATGGCCGCCGCTTACGCCATCCCTCGAACGCGCAAGTATGTCATCGACTTGTGCCGGGAGCATTGGCAGTATTTCAAACATCATTTGGGAGCGCGTCATGTGTCCCGCGTGCTCCGCGAAACGCTTTATCACTCCGGACTTGCCGTGGTGGAAATCCGCGAGGCGATGGATCGGAAAGGCCGGATCCGCCGCAAAGAGATCGTCCATTACCCGGAAGTTGACATCCGGATGGACGAGACGAACCTCTATATAAAATTCGTCATGCTCTCCGGTCAAAGCGAAAAAGAGTGGGAACGCAAAATCGACGCCTTTGCTCATGCGCTCGGATGCTCCCTTGTGGCCTTTGAAATCTCGCGGGGATCGGTGAGGATCACCCTCCAATATGGCGAATTGACGGCTCCGGCCGCGACTTACAAAGAGGATCTGTCCCACAAGATGGCCATCGGATACGGTGCGGGCGGAATCATTGAATGGGACTTCGACCAGTACCCGCATGCCCTGATCGTTGGCCCCACCGGAACGGGAAAAAGCACGTTCATGCGGAATCTGCTCGTTCAATTTCCGAAGTCCTGGACGATCAAAGTGGCAGATGGAAAGCAAGTGGAATTTTCGGCCTTGACGGATTACGGCTTTGATGTGGCTGCCGACGTGGACGGCTTTCGGCGCATGGTGGACGAAGCGCATAACGAAGTGGAAACCCGTTTCCAGCGGTTGAAGGCCAAGCGGAAAAACAACTACGCGGAAATCGGGCTGAAGCCATATTTTCTCGTGGTTGATGAAGCGATCTATCTGCTGGAGGCCCTGTCTTCGAAAAAAGACAAGGAAACCGGAATCTCCGAGCGCGAGCGCATCCTCGGACTGCTCCGCGATATTTCCCTTCGCGGCAGAGCGGCGGGTGTTCAGTTGGTGATGATTTTTCAACGGCCCGACTCATCGTTCATGCCAACGGTGATCCGGGACAACTTGATGGCAAAGGTCTGTTTGGGCGGATCGGAAACGGCTCTGGAGATGTGTTTCGGGAAAGAGCGAATGAAGGGCCTCGATCCGGTGAAGCCCGGCTATGGATACGTCTCCATTGGCGATGAACTCCCGGTCCTGTTCCGCTTCCCGAACTACAGCCAAGAGAGTTTCCTTTCCGATTTGGAGAATCGCTGATCCAAGGCCGCCCGGTGGCTGATTCCTCGAACAAAGCGAGGCCTCTCCCTTCCCGGAAACGGTCCCTCGGGGTCCGGGGAACCGACCGAAGGGCAAAGGTGATCCCGGACATTTGGAAGCACCGATAGAGGGCGGCCGCGGTGCGAGATAAGAAGAAAGGAGATCTGGATGATGATTGAAACGTGGGGAGATTTGCTTGCCGTCATCACTGTCATCGGCTGCACTATTTGGGCCAGTTTAGATACCAGTGTGGAGATCCGGAAGAAGGACTGAGCAAAGCGAAGTCAAGGGCGCGAAGCGTCCCGCTTTGCGGGATCGAAGACCCTTGACGAGCGACGCCCTGCACCCACCCTGCGGGGTGGGGGCCGATGCGGACCGCAGGGGAGCGTCGGCCCCTTGGCCGAAACGTTGGGATGTATCTTCGTACTTCAACCCATCTCCTCGACAGAAACACAGGCAAAGAGGGAGGAGCCGGCATGCAAGAGATCCAGACAGAAAAAGAAAACGCCCTTCCGTCTGAAGTTGACGGAAAGGCTCAGAAAGATAAAGCTATATCCCTTCCCAGCATACAAAAAGATGGATCAGCAGTAAAGCCCCCGTACAGTAACACGGGGGCACAAAATACATCCCGACCTAACCTAAACGCTTGTGTAGACTGGGTTTCAGCCACTTTCAAAACTGTAAACGAACGCGAGTTAATCGAAGAGATTTTACTGCTCGATCCCGACAAGTTTGATGAAGTGGATAACGGCCTATATGGTTACCAGCAATCGTTAAGACTCGGAAATATCGCTGTTATGTATAACGGGCGTGAAGATATGGGAGTTCATCTGCAAATGAGTGGTGCGGGATGTCGGGAATACGAACATATTGGGAAGTTGACATGGGAGACGCTGTTTCGTGTAATTCTCGCCTGTGAAGGTCAAATCACTCGCTTAGACATGGCCCTTGACGATCATGTTGGATACTTCACCATCCGAAAAGTAGCAAATAAAATTAAACGCGGTGAACTTGCGAGCAAATTCCGACGAGCAATGCGAATTGAACACATAGAAATTGCAGACGGGAAATCGGCAGGACAAACGATATACTTTGGTAGCGGACAGTCAATGATCCGTATCCGAATGTACGATAAACGGCTTGAACAGTTAAACAGTAAAGATGTGAATACAGATGAGGTACCGGCTTTCTGGAATCGTACTGAAATTCAATCCCGTAAAGATCGGGCTCAAGCGGTCGCGGGAATGATCGCGAATGACGTACCAATTGGAGTTATTGTACAGGGAATATTACGGTACTACCTTCGGTTCCTTGTTCGTGATCATGACAAAAACAAATCGAGATGGAAAACAGCGGGATGGTGGGAGCGATTCCTTGACGATGTTGAACCCATAAGGTTGGCTGAAAAAACTGAGATGGAGGCAACGATTGAAAAACGATTGTCCTGGATTCGACGGCAAGTAGCTCCATCACTTGCGGCAGTGATAAGCGCTATGGATGGTGAGATGACTGCAATATATGACCTTATTCAAGATGGAATGGAACGGCTAAAGCCTAGAGATATCGCAATGATAAAGCAATACAAAGAACATATCGACTCGGTGGGGTAAAACAGGAGGAGAAGACAAGTGAAAGGCCACGTGCGAAAGAGAGGAAAAAAATGGTGTTTTGTTATTGATATCGGTCGAGATCCGGAAACAGGGAAACGCCGACAAAAGTGGTTCAGCGGATTTGACACCAAAAAAGAGGCAGAACGGGCCATGGTTGAAAAGATCGCGGAGATTAACCGTGGTGACTATATCGAGCCTGCAAAAATGACCGTCAAAGAATTAATTGATACGTGGTTATATGATGAAGTTAGACACAATCGAAAAATAGCCACATTTGATATATATAAAAGTATAACTAAAAATCATATCATCCCTAGGTTAGGAAATATACCTCTTAACAATCTAACTACCTTTCACATCCATCAATTTTTAAAATCATTACTTAATAAAGGTGTATCTCAGAAAAATGCAATGTATATTATCCGCACTTTAAAAGTTGTGTTAAATTGGGCCGTTGACATGCATTTGATCTCCAAAAATCCCGCCGCTAATATAAAGGTCACCATTAAATCAACTGGATCAGAAATGAAGGTATGGACTGATGAACAAGTAAAATATTTCTTAATGACGGCTCGGGAGAGCAGATATTATCCGGCTTTTTACTTAGCTGTTGCAACCGGTATGAGGCTTGGGGAATTGTTGGGATTGAAATGGTTGGATATAGATCTGGATCGAGGGGTAATTAGCATTAGGCGGATTTTGCAACATTCTAGTGAAGGACTAAAATTGTATGAACAAACCAAAACGGCTAAGAGTCGACGACTTATCGATATTTCTTCTTCCACAGTGGAGGTTTTGAGGAAGCATAGGATTAAACAAAAAGAGGAAATGGCTCAAAAAAATTATCAAAACGGTGATGATCTTGTGTTCTCTACCCGATCAGGAAATCCGATAAATCCAAGGACTTTTAGGGAAGCTTATTATCGTGTAATCAAAAAAGCAGGGCTTCCACCGATTCGTTTTCACGATCTTAGGCATACTCACGCGACTTTACTGCTTCAACAGGGGGTACATCCCAAGGTTGTTTCAGAGCGATTAGGGCACACATCCATCAACATGACGCTTGATCTATATTCTCATGTTATTCCGTCTATACAAAAGGAAGCTGCGGAAATGTTTGATCGGATTATAGATCACATTAGCGAACAAAAAGACGAATGTTAGCAAAATGTTAGCAATTTGAGCGGTAAATATATTTACTGTTGAATAAAGCCTTTGATATCAAGGCATTTTTACAATGCTTTTCAAAAGGTCCTTTACCATCTTATTAACGGATCATTCTTAAAATAACTGATCTCCTTTTAAAAAAGGAC
>CALJVA010000199.1 GCA_937975135.1 uncultured Thermoactinomycetaceae bacterium
GCTTCTGAACAAGGATCAAACTCTTCAGAATCGGACACACCTGCATACCCTACTAAACCGGTTGAAACGCTAGTGGGCTATGCCGCAGGAGGTGCTTCCGATATTATTGCCAGAACGGTTGCCCAATACCTTGAACCGGAGCTAGGACAGTCGGTAGCAGTGATCAACCAAGAAGGGGCAGGTGGTGAAATTGCTTATACCGAAATAGCTAACGCAAACGCCGATGGCTATAAACTAGGTTACATCAATAGTCCTGCCACAATCTCTATACCTCTTTCTAGAAAAGCTAATTACACGATGGATGACTTCGAATTTATCGGAAACGTATTATATCATGAAAATCTTGTTGTCGTAGATCCCAATGGACCCTATCAGTCTTTCGAGGATTTAGTCGATGATGCAAAAGCGAATCCAGGGAAAATCACTGTAGGTAATTCAGGTGCATATGCGGACGATCATCTTGCATCTCTCAAGCTACAGAAGGAAGTAGGTATTGAATTTGAAGACACGATGTTCGAAGGTACTGGACCATCAATTGCCGCTCTTATGGGAGGGCATATTGATGCTGTTATTTGTAATGTTGCGGACGTTGTTCAAAGGGTTGAAGACGGGGAGGTCGCTGTCATAGCTACGATGGGTGAGGAACGTAATCCTTTATTTGAAGACGCCCCAACACTAAAGGAGCTTGGTTTTGATGTGGTCATGGGTAATTATACGACACTAGCTGCCCCCGCTGGAACTCCACAAGAGGTGCTTGATGTCCTTAGAGAAGCCCTCGAAAATGCAGTAACAAGCCCCGAGTATATGAAGGCTGCCGGTGAGGAAGCGAATCTTCCAATCCAGTTTTATAACCATGAAGAAATCAAAGAGATATACGAAAAAAGTAACGAAGATTTAAAGAATCTTTGGGAAGATCTCAACCTTCCTACGGATGGTAGTTGAAAATAATAAAAAAGTTACCATTCAAAATTCAAAATAAGAACTAAGAAAAGTATGTGATCGCTGTTTTGAATTTTGGCACCCAAAATTAATTTTAAGGAGTGTTTTGTAATGGAACCTGTTTTAAATCATCACTACTACGATACTGTAGTTGTTGGGGGTGGCAGTGCCGGGATTGCGGCAGCAGCGGGAGCTGCAAAGAATGGTGCTCGTACCTTAATTATTGACGCTGGACCTAGTCTAGGTGGCGAACTTCTAAGTGGGATGACGATAGATGGTGCAATAAATGCACGCGGGGAAAGGATCGTTGGCGGTGTGTTAGACGAACTAATCGAGGAACTAAAAAAGATGGATGGGTATGTTGGTGAATTCAACGATTGGCGCCTCATTCGATATATTTGTATAGATCCGGTAGTGATGCAGATTGCAATAATGAAAGTACTGCGTAAATATGGTGTGGATATCTTACTCCATACAACTGCAGAAAACGTCATCGTGGAGGATAGTAGTAATCGGGTGACGGGTGTCATCATTCGAAATAAGAGCGGGCGAAGTGTCGTGAATGCTAAAGTTTTCATCGACTGCTCTGGAGACGGTGATTTATGCACAATGGCTGGGGCGCCATTCGAAATGGGAGCTACAGACGGTGAGCTACAACCTGTATCAATGATGTTTCGCATTATGGGAGTTGAGGCCGAACCGCTACTCGCTTTCGTACGTGATCACCCAGAGTATGTCGCGATTGGCGAAAGTGAAGAGATTCGTGGTGGACGAACAGACCAGGAAATTGTGGAGGAGCTCTACAAACAAGGACAGCCTACGGTGTTTTTTAAAGGAGATGGGCCGCTACTATCCAAAGCGATCGAAGATGGTGAGATGTTTCCAACCGCGTTAATTATGATCCAGCCAACTTCAACACCCCGCAAAGAAGTCTGTGTCAACACAACACGTGTCGCTCACATAAACGGGTGAAACACGAAAGGAGTGAGGGGCACCATGTCAGA
>CALJVA010000200.1 GCA_937975135.1 uncultured Thermoactinomycetaceae bacterium
TGTTTTAGTTCCATAAAGTGGCAAGTGATTCATCGAAAAATCGCTTTGCCCCGATGGCCGTTTTCAGCAATCCCGTCTCGGGGGATCATACAGCGATTCTCCGGGAAATCTGCAGCCTGATTCACCAGGCCCCTCCCGGATCTCAGATACGGATTGCAAAGTTCGTAATCTCTGGATCTGTTTCGCCGAGAGCTGATTTGGGTGATTAGTGAAAAAATCAGTCCGTATTTAACAGAGCCGTTGGCGCGAGAGGGATGAGCAGAAATATGAACAAGGAAACTCCTGTCCCCTCCAAGGAACAGTTTGTTTACCAGGTGTTTGAAAGTATTGCCAAAGACTATGACAGGATGAATACTATTTTGAGTTTTGGGCGTCACAAAGTGTGGCGCCGGTTTACCATGGAGATGATGAAGGTCCGTCCTGGCGATTCCGCTATCGATGTCTGTTGTGGCACTTGTGATTGGGCGATCGCCTTGGCAGAGCATTCAATGACAGGTGAAATTGTAGGATTGGATTTTAGTGGAAATATGCTGCAGGTAGGTCAGGAAAAGGTAGACAGGCGGGGTCTGGAGAAGAGAATCCGGTTGGTCCAGGGAAATGCGATGGAGCTTCCCTTCCCCGACAACTCCTTTGATCATGCCACCATCGGCTTTGCGCTGCGCAATGTACCCGATTTCCGACATGTTCTGCGGGAGATGACCCGGGTAGTGAAACCAGGGGGACAAGTGGTTTCGCTGGAGCTTTCTAAGCCGACCTGGCCACCGTTTCGGGTGGTATATTACATTTATTTCCGATACATCCTCCCTTTATTGGGCAAATTGTTGGCTGGCAGCTATGAGCAATACCGTTGGCTGCCAGAATCGCTGGTCCATTTTCCCGACCATCGGGAATTGGCCCGGATTATGGAAGAGGAAGTGGGATTGTCAGATGTGCGGGTGTATCCCTTGACGGGAGGAATCGCTGCGGTACATATCGGACGAAAAAGAGAGAAGGCAGAGAAAGAAGGTAGAGGATGACGATGGAATGGATCAACCGAGTCAAAGTGATCCTTAACATGATTAAGTTTGAACACACAATTTTTGCCCTGCCCTTTGCTTATCTCGGGGCTGTGCTGGGCAGTCTAATCGTAATGGGGCGGCTTCCTTCCTGGGGGCAAATCGGGTGGATCACTCTGGCGATGGTAGGTGCTCGCAGTGCAGCGATGGCTCTCAACCGGTTGATTGATCGACATATCGACGCCAGAAACCCCCGAACGGCCAACCGAGCGATTCCGGCTGGTCAAATTTCCGTTTCTGCGGTTTGGTGGTTCGTGATAGTTTCTTTCCTGATGCTTTTCATCGCTGCATATCATCTCAACAAATTGGCCGTTCAGCTGTTTCCTCTGGCGGTGTTTGTGCTA